>JAZNYL010000099.1:0-23027 GCA_045594445.1 Eubacteriales bacterium | reverse complement strand
TACGATAACGAAACCCAAAACAAAAACACTCGTAGGGGCGAACTGCGTTCGCCAGCGCCTGCCACAACTATTTAAAACAAACAATTAAGGACTGCATCCGTGTGATACAGTCCTTGTTTTGCGCGGATTTCACCGCTAATTTTGCACGCCCATGGCGTGAGCCTTTTTTATTGCTTTGGTACAACGACGCCTTCGCCCTTGACAATGCAGTGCTCGGGGATCACCCCGCGTACGCGGACAAGCGGATAGACGGTCGAGTCCTTACCGATCACCGTACCGGGGCAGAGAACTGCGCCACAGCCGATTTCCACGCCGTCGCCAAGCACAGCCCCCACTTTTTTGCGACCCGTCGCAAACGCAAAATTTTCGCCTTTGACGACCACCTCGCTTTTGTCGCTTTTGACGTTGCTGGTCACAGCTCCCGCGCCAAGGTGGCTCTTGTAGCCAAGGATGGAATCCCCCACGTAGTTGTAGTGAGGTACTTGCACAGTGTCAAACAGAATACAATTTTTGAGCTCGGTGGAGTTGCCGACAACAGCTCCCGCACCCACGATCACGCTGCCGCGAATATAGGCGCAATGGCGGATCTCCGCACTCTCGCAAACAATGCATGGCCCTTCGATATGCGCGCTCGGCGCCACCCTTGCGCTCTTGGCAATATAGACGTGATTGCCCCTCTCTGTATAGATCTCCTTGTCAAGGGAAGGGCCGATGCCCACAATAAAGTCGGCGATTTCCGAAAGCGCCTCCCAAGGATAGTTGTGCTTTTGCAGCAGGGGAGCGGCAATCGTGTGCTCAAAACTAAAATAATAGTTGGAAAATAAACAAGAAATTTGTCTATTCATGCAATCCAAGCTCCTTGATGCGCGAAATAACAAGATTGGCGTACTCCTCGCAAGCCTTTTCTGTGTCCGCTTCTACCATGACGCGCACGACCGGCTCTGTGCCGCTTTTGCGCAAAAGGATGCGCCCCGCGGAAAGCTCGTTCTCGGAAAGGGATTTGACAAGCGCCAGAATTTGCGGGTTGTTCATGACCTTATCCTTGTCGACCACGCGCAGATTCTGCGTGTGCTGCGGCAGCATTTTGACGTCGGACGCAAGCTTTGCAAGCGTGGTCTTTTTTTGCAGCATGGTCTCGGTCAACATGATGGCGGTCAGAATGCCGTCTCCCGTGGTGGCGTACTTGGAGAGAATGACGTGCCCCGATTGCTCCGCCCCGATGCGATAGCCGTGCTGCGCCATGCTCTCCCACAGAAACCTGTCTCCCACGGGTGTGACGTCGTAATCAATGCCTGCCGCATCCAGTGCGCGGAACAATCCGAGATTGGACATGACCGTGACCACGGCAGTGTTGTGCACAAGCTGTCCTTGTTCACGAAGTGACTTTGCAAGGATATAGAGAATGTGGTCGCCGTTGACCACCTCTCCGTGCTCGTCCACGGCAAGGCAGCGGTCGGCGTCTCCGTCAAAGGCAAAGCCCACGTCAAGACCCGCACGCCGCACGTGCTCACAGAGCCGCTCGATGTGAGTTGAGCCGCAGCCGTTGTTGATATTTGTGCCGTCGGGAGACGCACCGATCACGCTGACGCGGGCCCCCAGCGCCTCAAATACGGCAGGCGCGATCATCCATGAAGCACCGCTTGCGCAGTCAAGGCCGATTTTTAAAGACTTGAATGAGTTGGTTGCAAGAGAGATCAGGTACCCCGTGTAGCGGTTTCGGCCTGCGCTGTAGTCCACAATGCGACCGATTTGCGCGTCCATGGCAAAGGGCGGCTCGGGGATCGCTCCGTCCAGGTATTCTTCTACCTTCTCAAGCGTGGCGTCGTCCATTTTCTCACCGTTTGCATCCACCAGTTTGATGCCGTTGTCATAAAAGGGATTGTGGCTGGCTGAGATCATGACCCCGCAATCAAAATCCCCCTGCCGTACCGCAAAGGAGACACCGGGCGTGGGGATGACGTGCAGCATGTAGGCGTCCGCGCCCGAGGCGGTCAAGCCTGCCGCCACGGCATATTCAAAGCAGTAGCTGGAAAGGCGGGTGTCCTTGCCGATGACCACGCGCGGCTTTTGGTCACCACGGCGGTAATACCATCCCAAAAACCGACCGATCTTGTATGCGTGATTCGCATTGAGTATGGCACCCGATTTGCCGCGAAAGCCGTCCGTACCGAAATATTTTGGCATATTGTCGCTTCCTTTCAAAAGAGAATTCATTACAGTATATTCCAAAATATCGATCTCTCTATCGGCAAAAGCAAAAAAAGTTGCCCCCAATACGCAAACTTGCTAAATTTAGTGGCCAAAACTTGTCCAATTTGCTTTATTTTCCAAAGCCCTTGCAAAGCAAAAAGCATTTTGGTATAATGAAAATATCAACATAGTACGGAGGTGTACCATGAGCAAAAAAGAGTTACACAGCACGTTTGTCTCTCCGGGCGTGGAATGGCGCGGTAAGCCCTTCTGGTCCTGGAACGGCGAATTGCGGGAAGAGGAACTTGTCAGACAGGTCAAGGTCATGAAGGAAATGGGCCTTGGCGGTTACTTCATGCACTCGCGTGCGGGCTTGATTACCGAATATCTGGGCGACGAATGGTTTGATTTGATCAATGCCGTTGCCGATGCGGGTGAAAAGGTCGGTATGGAGGCGTGGCTGTACGACGAGGATCGCTGGCCGTCCGGTTCTGCGGGCGGTAAGGTCACGGTGGACGAGCAGTACCGCAAAAAGTCGCTGTTCGTGTTTGAAACCGAGCCCGAAAAGCTTGAATGGAATGACCAAAGCATCGCGCTTTACGCAGCAAAGGTAGACGGTATCAACGTCTGGGCGTACGAAGAGATCAATACTGCCGATCTTGCGTGCGTCAATTGCATGCGCCGTGCCGTCAAGTCTGCTATTGAAAGGCTTGCACCCGCGGCAGAGGATAAGCCCGGCGAGTGGAAGACGCTGCGCTTTGCCATCGTGCCCGACGTGCCCAATTCCAATTACAACGGCACCACCTATATCGATACCATGTCGTATAAGGCGGTTTACAAGTTCATTGACATGACGCACGAGGAATACAAGCGCCGCTGCGGCGACCGCATCGGCACTTCCATCAAGGGCATTTTCACCGACGAGCCCCACCGCGGCCATTGCTTTGACAATTACCGCAATCACGACGGTGTGATCTCCTGCGCGATGGCTTGGACAGACGATATTTTCGACGAGTTTACAAAAAGGTACGGCTATGACGCGCGTCCCATTCTGCCCGAGCTGTTTTACAGATACAAGGCACAGCAGGTCTCGCCCGTCAAGTTGCATTATATCGATCTTGCCAATAATCTGTTCATCGAGCGCTTTGCCATGCCCATCAACCAGTGGTGTCGCGCGAACGGCATTGAGTTCACGGGACATGTGCTGCACGAGGATTCTCTGATGAATCAGACCGTGCCCAACGGCTCGCTCATGCGCTTTTACGAGCACATGGGATATCCCGGCGTGGATGTGCTGACCGAGCATAACCGCTGCTATTGGATCGTCAAGCAGCTTGCCTCGGCTGCGCGTCAACTGGATAAAAAGTGGCTGCTTTCCGAGCTGTACGGCTGCACCGGCTGGCAGTTTGATTTCAAGGCACACAAGGCAGTTGGCGATTGGCAGGCGCTGTTTGGCATCAATCTGCGCTGCCAGCACCTTTCCTGGTACACCATGGAAGGGGAGAGCAAGCGTGATTATCCCGCATCTATCCTGCATCAGTCGCCCTGGTACAAGGATTATGCCACGGTGGAGGATCACTTTGCCCGCATGGGCGTGATTCTGGCGGCAGGAAAGCCGGATTGCGACGTACTGGTGCTCAATCCCATTGAGTCGCTTTGGTGTCAGGCATACCTTGGCTGGGCACAATGGATCTCCAACGTCTCGCCCGACGTCGCTCCTTACGAGCAGCGATACGCGCAGCTGTTCCACATTCTGACCGACAATCAGATCGATTTTGATTACGGTGAGGAGCAGATCATGCGCGACAAGTGGTCGCTGGACAAGGATGAAGAGGGCAAGACCGTGCTGCGCATTGGCAGCGCGACCTACAAGACCGTGCTTGTGACCAATATGCTGACCATTCGTCCTACCACGCTTGAAATCCTGCAGGCGTTCAAGGATGCAGGCGGCGAGGTCATTTTCGCGGGTGAGTTGCCCGCATACGTGGATGCGGTTGCATCCGAAGCTCCCGCAGCGCTTGCTGCTTGCTGCAAGCAGATCGGCTTTGACGAGAGCGCGATCGTGGACGCCATCAGAGCGACCTCTGAATGCTATGCAAGTGTGACCGATGCCGACGGCAAGACCGAAAAGGCCGTATTCGTGCAGGTCAGACGCGACGTGGATGGCGAGGGTGGCTGCGCAGCCGTGCTGCTCAACACTGACCGTCAGAACGCACGCAAGGATCTCGTGTTGCGCGTTGCCGTGCCCGCGGGCATGAGCGTTGAGGAGTGGGATTTGGAGAGCGGAAAGCGCTATAACGTAAAGGTGAATTGGAAGCAAGGCATTGCCGAGATCGGCTTTGATCTGGACGCCGCAGGCACGCGCTGCTTTGTGCTGACCGCGCAGCGTGAGCAGCTGCCCATGCAGCAAAAGTACGCAGAAAAGCAGACCTTGGAGATCACCGAGGCAGAGTTTGCCCCTGTGCTTGACGAGCAGAACGTTTGCGTTTTGGACTATTGCCGCTGGAGATGGGCGGACGGTGAATGGAGCGAGAGCGCAGAGGCTTTGCGCATTGACCGTATGGTGCGCGATGCAGTCGGCATCGAGCGTCGTGGCGGTGAGATGCTGCAGCCCTGGTTTGCAAAGCTCAATTATTCGCAAAAGTACGGTGAGATTGAGCTGGAATACGAGTTCTATATTGACAAGCTGCCCCAAGGACAGGTGTACTTGGCAGGTGAGCGACCCGAAACCAACGCTTACGCCATCAACGGCGTGGCCTTGGAAAACAAGGATATCAATGATTTCTGGGTAGACGATTGCTTTAAAAAGATGTATATCCCCGAGGGCGCGCTCAAGCTTGGCAGAAACGTTGTCACCATCAAGGTCAACTTCATGCGTACCACCAACATCGAGGCCATTTATCTGGTGGGTGACTTCGGCGTGGCGCTGTCCGAAACCAATAAGCGCACGCTGGTTGCCTCGCCCGAGAGCATGGGACTTGGCAACTACGCAAATTACGGCCTGCCGTTCTATACCGGCAGCATGACTTACCGCATCCTGCCCGAAATGTACGCAGGGCTTACGCTTGAAGAGGGTGACCGCGTCATGATCAGCGCCAAGTTCACGGGTGGCTGCTTCAAGGTGACCACCGAGCAGGGCACGCAGGTTTGCGGATGGGATCCCTGGCAGGTGGATGTGACCGATGCGGTCAAGGCAGGGCAGAGCATTGACCTTTGCGTGGTCGGCACACGTAAGAACGTATTCGGCCCGCTTCACCAGCTGCCCGCCATTGCAGGCGCATGCGGCCCCGGAAACTTTGTCACGGGCGGACCTGCCTGGACCGACGAGTACGTTTTGATCAATAGTGGTGCCAATAGCATTACGTTTACGGTTAAGACCCAATTATAAAAACAAACCCGCCAACGGCACGTGCCGTTGGCGGGCTTTTACCGCCCGCTGTAGGGATCGGCGTCCTCGACGGTCCGCATACGTGTAAACCATCCGTCCGTAGGGACCGGCGTCCTCGACGGTCCGTCCCCCCTCGTGTCATCCTGAGCAAGAAAACACCCCGTGTGGGTGTTTTCGCGTCGAACTTTCAAAAATCTGCAACGAATTGCTGATTTTTGAAAGTCAAAACGCGGCACGCGTTTTGAGGATCTACGAGGGGAAGGTTGTCGCCCGTAAATCCCGCGCTGCGCGCGCCCTCCCTTGGGTCGGGTTCGACTTCGCAAACAATACTCAATTGTTTGCTCCGCTCAGGATGACACGGGCGTGCTAAACGATGCAAAAAATGAAACCCGCCAACGGCACGTACCGTTGGCGGATATTTTTGTTTATCAGGTTTTTTGTGGTTTAACCCAGCTTAGCAAGTGCGGCGGTGACACCAGCGAGGTTCTCGCGGTACTTTTCCATCTTGGCCTTCTCGCCTTCCACAACGGCGGCGGGAGCCTTGGAAACAAAGCCCTGATTAGAAAGCTTCTTTTCAATGCGCGCGATCTCGTCCTCCAGCTTTTTCTGTTCTGCTGCAAGTCTTGCCTTTTCCTTTTCAAAGTCGATGATGTCGGCCATGGGCAGGAAAATTGCTGCAGAGTCGGTGATGATCTGAACGGCATTGTCGCCCGAAACCAAAGCAGCGTCAAACGCGTCTGCTACGATGACCTCGGATGCGGATGCAAGTCTTGCAAAGAAGCCTGCGGCTGCGGTAAAGCATGCGTTGTACTTGGTTGCAATATAGACCTTTGCCTTGCGGGAGGGAGCTACGTTCATCTCTGCGCGGCGGGTACGGATAGCGCGGATGGCGTCAATGACGCGCGCCATATCCTCGGACTCTGCTGCGAAATAAGGAACCTTATCGGCATCGGGATACTCGGCGATCATGATGCTCTCGTCATCGTGAGGCAGAGACTGGTAGATTTCCTCGGTAATAAAGGGCATGAAGGGATGCAGCAGCTTGAGCGTTTCGATCAGCACGTAAGCGATGACGTTCTGGCAAACGATATTGCCCGCGCTTTCCTTGTCGGAAAGTCTGGTCTTTGCAAGCTCGATGTACCAGTCGCAGAAGATATCCCAAATGAAATCGTAGAGCGAGGAGAGCGCAATGCCCAACTCGTACTTGTCAAGGTTTGCGCGAACGCTCTCAACCGTCTTGTGCAGCTCGGAGAGAATCCACTTGTCCTCGGTGGCAAGCTCGGATTCTGCAGGCAGAGCAACCTGATCGATGGTCAGATTCATACGAACGAAACGCGACGCGTTCCACAGCTTGTTTGCAAAGTTGCGGGCAGCCTCGATCTTTTCATCCGAGAAGCGCATGTCGTTTCCGGGCGAGTTACCGGTAGCCAACGCAAAGCGCAGCGCGTCTGCACCGTACTTGTCGATGATCTCCAGAGGATCAATGCCGTTGCCCAAGGACTTGGACATCTTTCTGCCCTGTGCGTCACGCACCAGACCGTGGATCAGAACGGTATCAAAGGGAACGTTATCGGTATATGCCAGCGCGGAGAAGATCATTCTGGAAACCCAGAAGGTGATGATATCGTAGCCGGTAACCAGCGTGTTGGTAGGATAGAAGTACTTCAGATCCTCGGTCTCTTCGGGCCAGCCCAGCGTAGAGAAGGGCCAGAGCGCAGAGGAGAACCAGGTGTCCAGCGTGTCGGGATCCTGGCGCATAGCCTTGCCGCACTTGGGGCAAACGGCAGACGCGTCCTTGGTTACCACGGTCTCGCCGCAATCGTCGCAGTAGAATGCGGGAATGCGGTGACCCCACCACAGCTGACGGGAAATACACCAGTCGCGGATGTTTTCCATCCAGTGGAAGTAGTTCTTTTCAAATCTTTCGGGAACGAAGCGGATGTCCTGGTTGCGAACTGCGTCGATCGCGGGCTTTGCCAGGGGCTCCATCTTCACGAACCACTGCAGAGAAACGCGTGGCTCAATGGTCGAGCCGCAGCGGTAGCAGGTGCCGACGTTGTGCGCGTAGTTGTCCACCTTAATTAAGAAACCGCCCTCTTCCAGATCCTTGACGATCTGCTTTCTGGCAACGAATCTGTCCATGCCGGCGTAAGCGGGATAGTCCTCGGTGATCTTGGCGTCGTCGGTCATGACGTTAATCACGGGCAGGTTGTGGCGTGCGCCAACCTCAAAGTCGTTGGGGTCGTGCGCAGGGGTGATCTTTACGCAGCCGGTACCGAAATCGGCCTCAACGTAGTCGTCCGCGATCACGGGGATCTCTCTGCCAACCAGCGGCAGGATCAGCATCTTGCCAACCATGTCCTTGTATCTTTTGTCGTTCGGGTTGACTGCAACTGCAGTGTCTCCCAAAAGCGTCTCGGGACGGGTGGTTGCAACCTCAAGGTAGCCGCTGCCGTCCTTGAAGGGGTAGCGGATATGCCAGAAGTGGCCTGCCTGATCCTCGTATTCCACCTCGGCGTCCGAGATAGAGGTTAAGCATTTGGGACACCAGTTGATGATGCGGTTGCCGCGGTAGATCAAGCCCTTGTCGTACAGCTTGACGAAAACGGTCTTGACCGCCTCGGAGCAGCCCTCATCCAAGGTAAATCTCTCACGCGACCAGTCGCAGGAGGAGCCCATCTTTTTCAGCTGAGAAATAATTCTGCCGCCGTACTGCTCCTTCCATGCCCAAGCGCGCTCAAGGAAACCGTCTCTGCCAAGGTCTTCCTTGGTAATGCCTTCCTTGCGCATAGCCTCCACGATCTTTGCCTCGGTTGCGATCGACGCGTGGTCGGTGCCGGGCAGCCACAGCGTGCAAAAGCCTGCCATACGCTTGTAGCGGATCAGAATATCCTGCAGAGTGTTGTCCAGCGCGTGGCCCATGTGCAATTGCCCTGTGATGTTTGGAGGGGGAATGACGATGGTGAACGAGGGCTTGCTATGGTCAATGGTGGGGGTGAAATAGCCCTTTTCGCACCAGTTGGCATAGATCTTGTCCTCAAAATCACCGGGGGAATAGGTTTTCGGTAATTCGTTGTAGGAATTCATGTCTATTTTCTCCTTACTATAATAACTATAATAATAAAAAAGCTCCACCGTCGCTGACTTGTATCAGGACGTGGAGTTACGCGGTACCACCTGATTTCACGCCCAAATCGGGCATGCACTCATACTCACGGTAACGGTGTGAAGGGCAAAAGCCACTCCGTCGCAGACTACTGTACTTCACCTGCGCCGCTCCCGGACGACTTGGGCACGCCTTTGACGAACTTTCACCAACCGTTCGCTCTCTGCACAAAAGGGGAATGCCTACTACTTCCGTTCTTCGCGTTTGACATATACGGATAAAGTATAGCACGATTGATCCCGTTTGTCAATGATTTTCTGCGAAAAAATCACGCAAACAAGACAAAAAGAGAGCGTGTGCCCGTGGGCACACGCTCCGTTTCAATATGCTGAACAGGGAATTTATTCTCCCGCAACACCGTCCGCAACAGCGTTTGCCAGTGCCTCCTCTGCGCTAAGTGCGCGATTGTAGAAGCGGATGGCACGGTAGGTTGTGTCAAAGGTCTTGTTGGGATCCGTATGACCGATAAAGAAGTCGCTTACCGAAAGAGAACCGTTCGCAGTGCTGATCTGTCCGCAAAGCTCACCGTTGACGTAGATGCAGCATTCGGCGTTCTGTGTGTAAACAACCGTGATCAGATTATTTTGCAATAGATTCAGGCCGTCCTTGATCTTGATTCGTCCGTTGCCCAGTGTCTTGAGCTCCAGCACGTTTTCGGAGTTACGGCGGAACAGTGCGAAGTTGTCGCTGCTTGCGCTGATAAAGGTGTTGAAGTTGGTGCCAAGGGAAGTAAAGTCACCAAGCAGTATTTCAATGGTAAACGCCTCACCGTTGACAGTATCCAGAATTGCCTCGGGGAATGTGTGCTTGGCGTTGCTTGCGCGCAAGCCCTGCTCGGTAAAGTAGTTGCTGCCATCCTTCCTGATCTTCATGTCGTGGCCGCCAACCAGGTCCTCCCACTTGTCGGAGTCAGTATTGTGACCGTCGCGCGTGCTTTGCGTGCCGCTGTAGTAGGCAACAAGGCCGTCCTTGACGTAGTTGTGCTCTATGGGAACGATCTCAACAGGCTCTTGCGTGGTTTCCTCGGGGATTTCAATGATGCGCTCTGGCACAATATAGGGGAACTCGATCTTCATGCCGTCGATCACTTTTTTCCAATTGTTGACCTGGGCGATGCGTGTGGGATACTTATCGTACAGACAGGACACGATATCGTATTCATCTGCCGTCAGGAAGGTCTTGCCGTACAGCCATTCTCTGACCTCGTCGATCTGGTAGATCTTACTCTCGTTTTTCCAAACCCAGATGGGCGTAGGCCACAGGTGTACCTGCGCGTCAATGGCTCTGTAAACGTCCTTTGCCACGCCTGCCTGGCCGTGGTGCGCCATCTGCACGACGTCACTCTTGAGCGCGTCACCGTAGGTCTTGAGCAGACGGCGTCCGCCGAGAGTACCAAGGTCGTTTAAGAACAGCACGGTTTGCTCGCCAATCGTTATGCGGAGCACAAGGCTGGTGTCGTTGAGGTTGGAGGTACCGTCCTCGGGGCTCCAGGTCTGCAGGACGTCAACGCGAACGCCGTCGATATCAAAGGAAAGCCCCTTGGCAACCGACTCGGCGTTGATGACCGCGCCGTTGATCTGATCGTAATAGGTCGAGCCCTCGTGCACCTCTGCGCCGATTGCCTCGCCGTATCTGTTGATATTCTCGCGGATGCGGGAAATCTCCATATCGGCGTTTTCCACGGCATATTCCTCGGTACCGAATTCGGGGAAGTCGAAATAGATGTTGTTAATCTTGTAATTATCCTCTGCAGAATAATATTGGAGCATCTTGGAGAGCTCGTAGATATGATCCTTGTGCGCGTGAGAGAGAAACCACGCTTCCACCTCAAAGTAGTCGTCTTGACCAAGCCCTAAAATGGCGCGCAGCGCAGCAGGCATATAGGGCTCGCGATCCTTGCCCTCGCCGTCAATACCGCCGTCAATGACGATCAGCTTGTTGTTTTGTGTCTTGATGACGTAGGATTGCATCAAGCTGTTCTTTTCGGGAGCGAGTTGATAAAGTGCTACGGGATTGGGCTCTGCCTCGATGATTTCTTGCGTTGTGTTTTCCGTGTCGGGAGCAGATTGCTCCGGCTCTGTCGCTGCGGGCTCGGTGGATGGAGGCTCGGTGTCGGTAGGGGTGTCTTGCGGCTCTGGTTGCGTGCAGGCAAAGAGGGATGCACACATGGAGACAAGCAAGAGAGCAACAAGCAGTTTTTTCATCATGATCCTTTGTCCTTTTCAAAATTTCGTTCTGCATCACGGAGAGATGTGCTGACTGCTTTGATTGTAACATAGATGCAGCCTCGATCTGTGAATAAGTTGTTAATTCGGAGCGGTTGACACAAAATTTTGCAGGAAAGAAATAGAGGATTATTCGTCCGGGTCTCTTGCATTATGCACCGGGGTGTGTTACAATAACTGAAACAGATCACGCATCCGAAAGGAGAAATACTATGAACACCCAACCCTTGAATCATCATATCGCTCTTTCCGCTGCTCTTACGCCCGCACTTCGCTGGGATGGCGTCACGCCCATTGAGCAGCACCGCAAGGCTTGCACCGAGCAGCTTTCCAAGCTGCTGGGCTTGGATACCTTTGCTTTGTGCGATCCTATTTTTGAGATCACCGCCGAGGACGAGCTGAATGGACACAGACACATTCATTTCACCCTGCAGACCGAGGAGGGATATTTTACCCATTGTGATCTGCTTTTACCCAAGGAGCAGAAGGGAAAGCTGCCGCTTTGTGTGGCGCTTCAGGGCCACTCCAAGGGCTCGCATATTTCCTTGGGCACGCCCAAGTATCCGGGGGATGAGAATCTGATCGCTGGCGGTGACCGCGATTTCTGCATCCGTGCCGTAGCCGAGGGCTTTGCTGCTCTGGCGATTGAGCAAAGAGGCTTTGGTCAGTGCGGCGGTACCGTTCACGGCCCTGCCTGCGAGCGTCCTGCTATGACTGCGCTGCTGCTTGGTCGCACCCTCATCGGCGAGCGCGTATGGGACGTCATGCGCGTTGTGGACGCCATTGAGGCGCATTTTGGTGACTTGATTACCATGAAGGGCTCTGTCCTGATGGGCAACTCGGGTGGCGGCACGGCGACCTACTACACCGCTTGCCTTGAACACCGCTTTGACGGCTTTATGCCCTCCTGCGCGGTCTGCACCTATCATAATTCTATCGTGGAAATCCATCATTGCACCTGCAACTACGTGCCAAGAATCGCCCGCTACTTTGACATGGGTGACCTGGCTGTCATGATCGCACCCAAAAAGCTTGTCGTGGTCTGCGGTAAGGAAGACGATATCTTCCCGTTGCCTGCCGTCCGCGAGACCTTCGGTATCATTGAAGGGCTGTATGCTGCTTCGGGTGCACAGGGGAACGCTGCTTTGGTGGTTGGCCACGAGGGACACCGCTTCTACGCCGATGCCGCTTGGCCCGTGATCAAGAAGCTGCTGGCTGACGGGGAATAAACGAGTATTGCAAAAGCCTTGGAAGGGAATCTTCCAAGGCTTTTTTGACGTGGGGAAAGTAGGATTAGCAGATCAACAAATACCGCCATATTCCGTAGGGGCGAATCACGATTCGCCCGCTCTCCTTGCCGTAGGGGCGATCATTGATCGCCCGCTTGTTTTGGATATATTCGTAGGGGAGGGGCTTGCTCCTCCCGCACGCGTCAGGTTAGGGAAAGTTCAAAGGCTAAGGCTGGAATCAGAACCAATGTTTGCGCCAAAAGGCGTAGAAACGGGAAACGCAACCGGCGCAAACAAAGCCGCAACGCGGCCACGCCGAGGCGTGGCCAGCGTGGCGGCGTGGTTCTGATTCGGTGGGACTTGACCAAAAAGCAAAAAGGGAGTTCGTAGAACTCCCTTTTTGCTTTTTGGTGGAGACAACTGGAATCGAACCAGTGACCTCTTGCATGTCAAGCAAGCACTCTAACCAGCTGAGCTATGCCTCCGCAACGTTCTGTATTATAACACATCTTTTTTCAAAAAGCAATACCTTTTTGAAAAAAATTTTGGAAACTATAAAGAATTGTTAAAATGCGCAAAAATTCCTTTTCATTCGGCGCTTGTTGTGTTATAATGGGTATAGAAAATAACAAAGGGAGGTGCCATGCATGCCCGAACAATATAAAATTCTGGTGGTGGACGACGAGCCCGATATTCGTCAACTGCTGTGTATCGTGCTTGAAAAGGAAGGTTACTCGGTGATCGAGGCCGAGAACGGCGAGCAGGCTCTGGAGCTTGTGCGCTCTGATCCTGACTTTTCTCTGATTATTATGGATATCATGATGCCTGTGATGAACGGCGTCAGCGCGGCCGCCGAGATCCGCGCCATCTCCTCACTGCCCATACTGTTTCTGACGGCCAAGAGTGCGGATCAGGACAAGGTGCTGGCCTTTGGCAGCGGTGGAGACGACTATATCGTCAAGCCGTTTTACGCAACCGATCTCAAGCTGCGTGTCAGCGCGCTGTTGCGCAGATGGAATACCTATCGCAGCGTGCGCGAGCAATCGGCGGAGAACGAGATAATCGGCCGTGAGCTTGAGATCAATCCCGAGGAAAAGGCGGTGTACCGTCAGGGGGAGAAGATCTTTTTGACCGAGAAGGAATTTGAGCTTTTGTCCTTGCTGCACAGCCAGCGCGGACGCACGTTCAGCCCCGTGGAGCTTTATGAAACCATCTGGCAGGAGACTTATCTGCCAAGCTCGTCCAACACGGTGCTGGTACATATTGCCAACCTGCGCAAGAAGCTGGGTGAGGATCAGAACATCATTCGCACCGTATGGGGAAAGGGGTACGTCATTGACTGATAAGAGCAAGAAAATCAGACGCTCCTCGCTGGTATGGAAGCATATCGCGGTAATCTTTGCCGCCCTGTTGGTGGGCTTTTCCACCTATTTTGCGCTCTCGCCGCTGTTTGGCTACGTCATTGAGCAGGAATACATGACCGACGCCAAGGAGCAGGAGCGCGTTGAAATGGCACTGGAAAGCTTTAAGGCACACGTGGAGGAGAATCAGATCAGCTCAACCGATATGGAAGCGGTGATTGAGTGGGTCAGAAATAACGACAACTTTAAACTGCTGCTTTTGGAGGGCGTGGATGCCGACACCGTGCCCGACACTCAAAAATACGATTACAGCATTGTGGTGGATTTCGTGGACCAATCGGTGTTGGTTGCGGTGCAGGACTATTCCAAGGTGCTGTATCTGTTTGGTGACGGTCTGGCCATGGGCATTGCCATTTTGCTTGCCATGATCCTGGTCATTCTGTATTATCAGGCCGAGATCGCGCGCATCATGCGCCTTTCGCGTGACGTCAAGGCGATTGCAAACGGAGACCTGCAGGGAAGAATCTCCAAAAACGGCTACGACGAAATTGCGCAGCTGGCCGAGCACGTGGACGGCATGAGAGACTCGATCGTGCAGAAGATGGAGGAAAAGGAGCAGGCTTGGAAGGCCAATCAGGATCTGATTACCTCGATCTCGCACGATATCCGCACGCCGCTGACCGCGCTTTTGGGATATCTGGAGCTGGTGGAATCGCACCCCGAAAATCTGACCGAGGAGCAGATCCGTTATTTGGCCGTTTGTTCGGAGAACGCAGGGCGGATCAAGCGCCAATCGGACGAGCTGTTCAATTATTTTTTGGCTTACGGAAATAAGGAAACCGAGATTGCTTTGCAGGAATACGACGCCGTGGTGCTGTTTGAGCAGCTGCTTGCCGAGCGGTTTATGACCGCGGAGCTGACCAACGTGCAGCTTGAGTATCATATCGCCGACGATCTGGCAGGCAAGCGCGTTTATACCAACGTGGACTATCTGAGCCGCGTGCTGGATAACCTTTACAGCAACATCGTCAAGTATGCCGATCCGTCCGTGCCTGCGGTATTCCGCGTGGAATATCGAGATCGCATGATCGTGGTGACGGGTGAAAATAAGATCGCCCGTCAATTCCGTCGTGTGGAGAGCACCAAGCTGGGGCTTCTGACCTGCGAGAGCATTATGCATTCCTTGCACGGCAGTTTCCGCACGCAAAAGGAGAACGGTAACTTCACAGTTATTCTGGCGTTGCCGACAAAGTAAAGAGAAGGGTTGAGTCAAAGGACTCAACCCTTTTTTCAGTTCATCAATCTCATGGCGTTATTCCAGAAGATATCCTCCTTGACCTGTTCGGAAATGGGGGCTTGCAGAACGAAATTCTGCTCACGCTCCTGGCCTGACCAAGGGCAATCGCTGCCGTAAAGCAGCAGCGCGGGGTCGTGCTTTTGCATGATCTTATGAAGCAGGGGATGGCGGTGCGGATACGAGCCCGAGTGCGAGGTATCCATATAGAGTTGCTTGCCGCAAAGATTGTCCAGCACATCCTGCTCGCAGTCAATGCCGCCCATGTGCGCAGCGATCAGCGTCATCTTGGGAAAATTCTGCATCACGGTCAGAATCTGCTCGGGTCTGCAATGCATGTGGTCGGGGGAATTGGGATCGTAGCCCGCGTGGGTGATCAAAAACATATCGTAAGCGATACAAAGCTCAAAAATGGGATGCAGCACCGGGTCGTCAAATTCAATGCGGATATAGTCGGGATGCAGCTTGAGTCCCTTGATGCCCGCATCCTTGAGCATACGGATCTGTCCTTCAAGATCCTCGCCGTGCGGGTGAAGTGAGCCAAGCGCGTAAAGCTCGGTCTGCGTGCGAGCCAGCTCGCAGGCAAAGGCGTTGACCTTGGGCATCTGATGCGCGTTGGTGGATACGTTGCAAATCAAGCTCTTGTCCACGCCGTGCGCGTGCATCTGATCAAGCACGCCTTGGGCAGTGCCGTCGGTGGTGGGAGTCAGGCCGCATTTGAGTGAGATCTCGGCTAAGTGCGCAATGGCGCGGGGCGCGAGCGTGTCGGGAAAGCAATGGGTGTGAAAATCAAAAACCATGGGGGAGCCTCCTTGAGGCGGTGTCGCAAAAGGCATCGCGGGAAAATAAAAAAACGATGGAATTATTATAGCACAATTTTGGTGCGCTGTGCAAGAATTCCGGAAAAGAAATTTCGGGAATTTTGGAAAAACGGCAATCCGTGTCCGATCCTGTCGCACCGTGACGAACGATTTTCGGCGTAAAATCCTTTATAGCATGAGAATTTTCTAAAATAAGTCTGTACAAAACGGACAAGGTATGATATAATGAATAGTGTATGTGATTTGATTGAAAATAAACATCATTGTGTCGGGAAATCGAAAATTTCGTTCGGCAAAAGAAAGGAACCTTTATGGAGCATAACAAGAAGTATAAATCGGCACAGGACGGCAAGAGAAATTCGCAGCATCCCGCAAAGGGAGCACCCCGTCGCGATAAGTATAACGCGCCCAAGCCCGCAGCTCAGGTCAGCGAGCAGGAGCTTGAGGAGATGGAGGATTCGGGCCTTGTGATCGGCAGAAACGCTGTGCGTGAGCTGCTCAAATCCGACCGTGAAATTGATAAGATTCTGGTCAGACGCGGAGACCGCGAGGGTTCGATCGTGGTGCTGGTTGCCATGGCAGTAGAGCGCGGCATTCCTGTTGTGGAAACGGATAAAGACAAGATGGACCGCATGGCAGGCTTTGCTCCTCACCAGGGGATTATCGCCATGGCGGCACAAAAGGAATATTGCACGCCCGAGGACATTCTGGAGATTGCAAGAGAGCGCGGTGAGGCACCCCTGATCGTGATTGCCGACGGCATTACCGACCCTTATAATCTGGGCGCGCTGATCCGTTGCGCGGAGGGATGCGGAGCACATGGATTGATCATTCCCAAGCGTCGTGCCGTAGGTCTTACGCCGCTGGTTTCCAAGGCGTCCGCAGGTGCGGTGGAGCATTTGGCCATTGCCAAGGTCTCCAACATCGGCGCGACCGTGCGTATGCTCAAAAAGGAGGGCGTGTGGGTATTTGCGGCCGAGGCCGGTGGCAAACCCTTTTATGAGACCGATTTTCGCGGTCCTTGCGCGCTGGTGTTTGGCAGTGAGGGCAACGGCGTTTCGGATCTGGTCACCAAACAGGCGGATATCATTACCTCCATTCCCATGTACGGTAAGGTGAATTCCTTCAACGTATCCACCGCTGCGTCGGTCATTCTGGCCGAGGCGGCCAAGCAGCACCGTCAGGGCTGATATGAAATTTGATTTTTTGTGAAAGGGGGCAGCAGCTTGGCAAAGAAAAAGCAAAGCTTTTCCTCGGAAAACGTGGATGAAATGGTAGAGCAGCTCAAAAAGTCCTATGAGAATGCAGACCACGTGCAGGGAGAAGAGGACGATCCCAGCGCAGACGACGAAGCGTTTGCAAAAATGCTGGTAGAAATGTTTGGCAATCAAAGCAAGGACAAGCCGTCTGCTGCGAAAAAAAGCAACGACGTTTACAGCGCCGAGGACTTTATGCCTGACGATGAGGACGAGGAGCCCGAGGACGAGACGTACGTAGAAGAAGACGACGAGCAGGAGCCGGAGCAGGAGTCTGAGGACGAGCCCGAGGATACCTTCGACGACCTTGAAGAGGATCCGGAAGACGACCTTGAAGAGGACTTGGAAGAGGACCTTGAGGACGACGTGGATCTTGAGGTTGACGAGGAATACGCGCAAGAGGATCCCGAGGAGATGGCAGCGCAGATCCGCGAGCAGGCACAGACAAAGATCGCGGAGCAGGTCAAGCAGGAAAAGTCTGCTCAAAGCGTCCGGTCCGAGCCCGAGCAGATTCCCGTGGACGAGTTGCCTTGGTTTGAGGACGACGAGATGGACGAGGAAGACGCGCGTGAGATTGCGGAATACGAGGCGTTGGTCGAGCAGGACGAGTTAGAGCAGCTGCTTGACGAGGACGACGAAGAAGAATTTTCTGACGACGAGGAATTCGGCGAGGACGAAGAATTCACCGAAGACGAAGAATTCACCGAGGACGAAGAATTCACCGAAGACGAAGAATTCACCGAGGACGAAGAATTCACCGAAGACGAGGAATTCGCCGAGGACGAAGAATTCACCGAGGACGAAGAATTCACCGAAGACGAAGAATTTGCCGAGGGTCTGAAATTCACCGAGGACGAAGAATTTGCCGGGGGTCTGGAGTTTATCGAGGATCAAGAGATTCCCGAAGACGAAGAAATCTCGTTGGATATCGGAGCGCGCTCCGAGAACAAATACGAGCTGCAGCTTCTGGCTGAGATCGAGGGCCGCGAGTATACCGAAGACGACGAGTTTGCCGAAGACGACGAGCTTCTTGGCCAACAAGAGGAGCAAGAGGCTGAACAGGCAGAGGAGGCTGAGCCTGCCGAGCCGAAAGAGGACTACGTGGACATGGTGCTGGGTTCCTTGGACGAATGGCGTGAGTCGGTTGCCGCACTCAGAGCGCAGGCGCGTGCAGAGCGTTCGGCCGATATTCCCGCAAAGCCCACGATCCCGACCGAGAAAACGGTTTCGGCTCCCGAGCAGGAACCTGAGGACGACGATCCTCTGACCGATCAAGCTCCCGCATATCCCGCGGAGGATCCCATGCAAGGGCGCGTGGTCAAGAGTGAGCCGCTGCCGGGAGAGAGCGTGCAAGGCGGCGTGGAGCTGGACGAAAAGGATATTCACCTGATGACCTCGCTGGGCTACGAGCAGGAGGTCAAGAGCCGCGTGGGCAGCGAACGCGTGCGCAACGCGGTGGTGACGCATAAGCAAAAGCGTCAAGTGGCGGGCACGGATAATCCGCTCTGCTTTGCATGGCGCGGCAAGGAATACGCAGAGGCAGCGGACGAGGCGGAGATCAAGCAGGCCTACGGACGTGAAAAGCCTTGGGTCATCGTCAGATTGGCACTTTGCATCGTATTTCTTTTCTCGTTGATCGCGCTGGATAATGCGTATCTGCTCGGATATTTGCAGGGAAGCGTTCCCAAAATCATTTCCACCCCGCTGTATCCGCTGCTGGCGGTGCTTGCAATTCTGGTGGTCATAGCCAGCGCTTGGCGCAGACTATGGGAGGGCTTGCGCAGTATTCTGACGCTGGGCTACAGCCTGTATTCGGTACCCGCGCTGATGCTGCCTGCATCCTTGCTTTACGATATTGTGCTGGTCTTTTTAGCCGGCAAGCAATATATGATGTTCAACAGCCTTGCCGTGTTTGCACTCACGCTTTGCACGGTGGCTGACGTGCTGCATTTGTATAATCAGGAGCGCAACTTCAAGGTGGTGCGTTCGGGCAAGCCGAGATACGGCGTGGAAAAAATCAACGATACCGCCTCTCGCTCGCGCCTTCCCATTGCCGAGCAGGATCAAGTGCAAAAGCCGCGTGCAGGTGCGTATCGCGTGCGCAAGATCAGCCACGTGGGCGGCTATTTCCGCCGCACGGGTGCCGTAGTGGAGCGCGGTATCACGCTCAGTGTGCTTTACAGCGTGCTGTTCGTCTGCTGCATTGCGGCCGCGATCGCCACGCTGATCGCCACGGGCAGCGGCATGGACGCGCTGACGGCGTTCATGGTTTGCATCAACGGTGCAATGCCGCTTTCCATGCTGCTCTTTGGAGCGGTTTCGGCCTTTGCGGCAGGCAAAACGCTGTTCAAGAGCGGCTGTGCCGTGATCGGTGATGGGGCTGCTGCGGAATACAAGGACGTCAAGGCGCTCTTGTTTGACGCAGGGCAAATGTTCTGTGCGTACGGATCCTCGCAGATCACCGTGCGCGGAGACAGCGACATTGGCACGTACATGGAAAAAACCCGCGTGCTGCTGCGCGCGCTTGGCGGAACGCTGGCGGATATTGCGGGTAAGGATCAGGTTGAGGACACCCCGGTCAAGATCGAGATCATGAGCGTGGGCGAGAACGGCGTGACGCTTTACATGGACGGCGTGACCGGCGTGATGATGGGCGATTACGATTATCTTGCGGCGCGCGGCGTGCGTCTGCCCCGCAGAGATATGGAAAAGAATTATAAAAAGCATAAAAACAGTACCGTGATCTACCTGGCCTTTGACGGCGTGTTCCGCGTGGGCTACTCGGTGGATTACGAGCTGCGCCGTGAATTTCTGTTGCGTGCACAGCAGATCAGAGCCGAGGGCATTAAGCCTGTGATCGTGACCTACGATCCCTCGATCAATCAGGAGGCCGTCAATACCCGCGCCAAGGGTTCGGGCGTTACGGTGGAAAGACAGCGCGACTACGAGGGCGCTGCAGCAGAGGGACTGCTGGACTGCGGCGTGATTGCAACGCGCGCACCCGAGGACGTGCTGCTGCCGATCCTGGCTTGCCGCAAGCTGCGCCGCGTGCGCACGATCGGTACGATCATGCGCTACGTATATCTGGCGCTGACCACCGTGCTGATTGTGACGCTGTCTGTGCTTGGTTGCATCTGGTACGTCTGGCCGCTGCTTTTACTGCTTTATCAGGCTCTGTGGCTGGTGGCGGTTCCCATCGTTTGCACAAGCCTGCTGGGAGATTTACGTAAGACAAAATAAAAGGTGACAATATGAATCAGAAAATTGCAACAGTACTTAAGACCGTGCAAAAGCCCGGACGCTATGCGGGCGGGGAATACGGTCAGGTCATCAAGGATAAGGATACCGTCAAGGCAAGATTTGCCTTCTGCTTTCCCGATACGTACGAGATTGGCATGTCCAATCTCGGCGTGCGCATCCTGTATTCCAGATTGAATGCAGAAGAGGATATCTGGTGCGAGCGCAGCTATGCGCCGTGGGTGGATATGCAGGAGCAGATGCACAAATACGATATTCCGCTCTGGGCACACGAATCGGGAGACGAGCTGACCGAATTTGATTTCGTGGGCTTTACCCTGCAGTACGAGATGTGCTATCCCACCGTGCTGAATATGCTGGGACTTGCGCACATTCCGCTGTACGCCAAGGACAGAGGCGAGGAATTCCCATTGATCATCGGCGGCGGCCCTTGCACCTATAACCCCGAGCCGGTGGCAGAGTTCTTCGATCTGTTCAACATCGGCGAGGGCGAGGAAATGCTGCCGCAGATCGTCCGTCTTTACATTCAGATGAAAGAGGAGGGCAGCTACACCAAGGCGGCGTTCTTGCGCCGTGCCGCTGCCACCATTCAGGGCGTTTACGTGCCGTCTCTTTACGACGTGCAGTACAACGAGGACGGCACCATCAAGAGCTATACCCCTTTGTTCGACGACGTGCCCGCCAAGGTCAAAAAGCAGATCTGCGAGGACATGGACAAGGCGTATTTCCCCGAAAAGCTGGTCATGCCGTACACCGAAACCGTGCACGACCGTATTATGCTGGAGGTTGCACGCGGTTGCATCCGCGGTTGCCGCTTCTGCCAGGCGGGAATGGTTTACCGCCCCGTGCGCGAAAAAACGCCGGGCACGCTGGATTGTCAGGCAAAATCACTGTTTGAGGCAACCGGCTATGAGGAGATTTCGCTTTCCTCGCTCTCTATCAGCGACTATACCCGTGTCGAGGAGCTGACCGACAAGCTGCTTGAGTGGACGGACGAGAACATGATCAATCTTTCGCTGCCCTCGTTGCGCGTGGACAGCTTTACCAAGGAGCTCATGGACAGAATCGCGTCGGTTCGCTCGGGCTCTTTGACCTTTGCGCCCGAGGCAGGCACGCAGAGATTGCGTGACGTCATCAACAAAAACGTAGAGGAAGCAGACCTTTTGCGTGCGGTCAACGTGGCGTTTGACGCAGGAAAGAGCACGGTCAAGCTGTACTTTATGCAAGGCCTGCCCACCGAGACCAACGAGGACCTGGAGGGCATTACCACGCTGGCGCATAACGTATGCGTGGCGTACTATAAGAATCCCAACCGCAACAAATCGCGCGGTGTGCAGGTCACTATCAGCGTCTCGCCCTTTATTCCCAAGCCCTTCACGCCCTTCCAATGGGAGGCGCAGGACACCTTGGAGACCATGCTGGAAAAGCAGGCGTATGTGGGTGAATGCAACCGCGATAAGCGCGTGAGATATACCCACCACGACGCCCGCGTCTGCCGCGTGGAGGCTGTGCTGGCAAGAGGCGACCGCCGCCTTTGCAAGGCGATGGCCTTGGCGCACGAAAAGGGTTTTATGTTTGACGCGTGGACCGAATTCTTTGATTACGACAAGTGGATTGAGGTGTTTGAGGAGGCAGGTGTTGATCCCTCCTTCTATGCAAACCGCGCCTACGGGCTTGACGAGGTGCTGCCCTGGGATATCATTGATTGCGGCGTGACCAAGGCGTTTCTTTTGCGTGAGCGTGCCAAGGCTTACGAGGAAAAAACAACGCCCTCCTGCCGCGAGCAATGCTCGGGCTGCGGAGCGAATTGCATGGGCGGCGAGCGTACGCCTTGCCCGAAGGGAGGTAAATGATGTTAACTTGTTATACAAAGCATCAGCTGCCTTTACTGGAGCAGCCCAAAACCGTGCGTATCCGCTTTGTCAAAAAGGGGAATCTGCAGTATGTGTCGCATCTTGACCTGCAGCGCACGCTGCACCGCGTGCTGATCCGTGCAGGCATTCCCATGTGGTACACCAAGGGCTTTAATCCGCACCCCAAGATCTCGTTCGGCTATCCGCTCTCTATCGGTACCGAGAGCGTTTGCGAGTTTCTGGATATGCGCATCGAGCGCGAGATCTCCATGGAGAATATCATCAAGCAGCTCAATTGCGAGCTGACCGACGAGATGTACGTTTACGACGCGTACGAGGCTAAGACCGATGCAAACGACGTTGCGTTTGCCGATTATACGGTCAAGATCTGCACCGAGGGCGGCAGCCCCGCTCTGGCCGGCAAGATCGCAGCCGTGCTTGCAAGAGACGAGCTGTATATGATCAAGAAAACCAAGTCGGGCGAAAAGGAGATCAACCTGATCCCCTTGATCAACCGCAGCAAGATCGGTTGGTGCGACGAGTGCAGGAGTGTAGTCATGGAGCTTCGCCTTGCGACGGGTTCTGTGCAGAATCTCAATCCCGAGCTGCTGATCTCGGCACTCAAAAGGGAACTGGGCATTCTTTGCGGCGATCCGACAAAAGAGCACTATACCATTATGCGCGAGCGTTTTCTGACCGCGGATTATAAGGAGTTCAGATAAGAAAAACAGCCCCATGGGGCTGAGTAATTAGTGAAAAAATATACGAAAAATTAGTTGCAGTAGGCGCTGGCGATCACTGATCGCCCCTACAACTGTGTGTGTTGGGGTTTTACAATACTAAAACCTCAACGGTTGTGCCGTAGGGGTAGTGGCGCTCCGAGCGCAGTAAGCAAGACCGAGAGCGTGACCATGTATCTGCCCACGACCGTGCCGACAAGACAGAATTATCGATTCCTCGGTTGGAGTTTGAGCAGTACCGCAACT
>JAZNYL010000098.1:0-27822 GCA_045594445.1 Eubacteriales bacterium | reverse complement strand
CCCGTGTCATCCTGAGCGGAACGAAGTGGAGTCGAACGCGGAGCGCGACACGCAGTGTCGGGATTTACGGGCGAATGATGTTGCCCCTCGTAGATCCTCAAAACGCTGCAAGCGTTTTGACTTTCAAAAATCAAGTCGGAGGCCAAGCGGTCTTAGGAAGACAACCACCTATCCCAACTCCTTGGCTCCCGAACGACATGGCTACGATCCGACTTTGATTTTTGAAAGTCAAGACGCTTGCCGCGTTTTGAGGATCTACGAGGGGCAACATCATTTGCCCGTAAATCCCGACACTGCGTGTCGCGCTCCGCGTTCGACTCCACTTCGTTCCGCTCAGGATGACACGGGCGGGGCTACGCATCATAATAAACGAAAGCAGAAGCCATCAAAGACTTCTGCTTTTTCGTTATTTTCCGCTAAATTCTCAGCCCCATGGGGCTACTTTTTTATGCTTTCGTTTCCGCCGTCTCGCGTGTCAGCTTTTTGACCCATTTATAGCGGTTGGCCTTGATGGCGGCGGCCGCACATTTAAATATTTGGTCGCTGTTCAGGCATAGCAGCACGATGGTAGGATCCCAGTGGAACACAAACGCGCCAAGGAAGGAGAGAGGGAGCACGATGCCCCAGATACTGATCAGGTCATTGATAAACACAAACTTGGAGTCTCCGCCGCCGCGTACGATGCCGATATTGACAGGCATCTGATACGCCGTTCCCATACCCGTGATGCAAAGCACCAGTAAAAAGTTCTTTGCCGTGGCGTAGGTCTCGGGAGTGAGGTCGTAAAATTCCAGAATAAACGAGCGGATGATGAAAAGCGTCACACCCGTGATCAGGCTGATGCATAAGAAGATGAACTGGAAGGTGCGTACGTATTCCTTGAGCTTTTTGAGGTCTCCCGAGCCAACCGTTTTGCCGATGATGATTGCGGTTGCGGACGCCGCGCCCACCGCCATAACCTTGAGCATCTGGAAAAGCGTGCTTGCAATTGAGTTTGCGGCAATTGCGCTGTCGGAGAGATTGCCGAGAATCACATTTTGCAGCGCGACCGAGCTGCCGAAAATGAACGAGACCATGACGAAATACAGGCAATGCTTGAAATAGTCGCGCATGAGCGAAAAGTCGGTCTTGAACAGGTCGTCCTTTCGCACGCAAAGCCGCTTGTCAATGAAAATATAGTAGGCGAGAATGATGCAAAGCTCCAAGGCACGCGAGATCAGCGTACCGATGGCCGCACCGCGCACACCCATTTCGGGCGCACCGAGGTTGCCCGAGATCAGCATATAGTTGATCGAGCAGTTGGTGACCAGCGCGATGGCCGACACTACGGTGGAAATGCGTACGATCTCTACGGTGCGCAAAAGTGAGAGCAGCGTAGAGCTGACCGCGAAGAACAGGTAAGTCCAGCGCACGATGGCAAGGTACTGCACGCCCTGCTCAACGATCGCCTCGGTTTCCGAGAACAAACCCACGATCTGATAGGGGAATAGACTTGTCAGCCCAAACAGCAAAACGCCAAGGAACGCGCCTGCCAGCAGCGCGGCCTTGCCAAGCTGCTTGATGGGAGCGGTGCGCCCTTGTCCCCAATATTGGCTGCCCATGGTGACCAGCGCGTCACCGATACCGATGGTCAGCTGCTGGTAGAGAAATTGCAGAGAATTGACGGCCGCTACGCCCGAGAGCGCGGTCTCGCTGTAGCCACCGATCATCAAATTGTCCGCAAGGTTAACGCTGAGCACGATCGCGTTTTGCAGCACGATCATGAAAAACAGCCGCCAGAACGTGCGGTAAAAGCTTTTATCCTTTGTCAGAAGCATGCATGCCCCCTGTGTTGATGGTTTTGAAGATTTGACATCATTATACCACGTTCGCGCTCTTTTGTAAAGTAAAACCTTGGAAATCGTACTTCTCAGGACAATTTGTTCTGCCGTATTGAAAAAACGTGCCGACCGTGGTATAATGAAAAAAAGACTTGACCAAGCATAGGCTTTTGATTGATCCGAAAAAATCATGATGGGGAGGATACTATGGCGCTGCAATACCGAACGAGAGCGGGAGAAGAAGGGCACTTACAGAATAAGCTCAGAGTCTACGTGGCCTGTCATCCGCAAGACGTATCGCTGTATCTGGACGGGATAATCAGCGATATTCTGGCCATCAGCGATTGCGTGGTGTATTACCGCGACGGAGCAAAGTGCGAAATCGACGAGGAATATTACGGAGAGCTTGCCCAAATGAACGTATTCGTGCTTGCGGTGACCTCACGGTTTTTGTTGACCGAGAATGCCGCCAGATGCACGGATTTTGCCTATGCCAAGCAATACGGCGTGCCCATTTTGCCGCTTGCGCAGGAGCCCATGCTGGAACCGCTCTTCAACGAGACCTGCGGATATTATCACGTGCTGGATAAGCACGGCTCGGACGATACCCGCATTCCGTACGACAAAAAGCTCAAGGATTTTTTCGCGCTTTTAGAGGTGGGAGATCTGCTTTCCAAACGTGTGCAGCAGGCTTTTATGGGGCACGTATTCTTAAGCTATCGCAAAAAGGATCGCCTGCACGCTCAAAGGCTGATGCGCCGCATCCACAACCATCCCGATTTCCGCGATCTGGCCATTTGGTATGATGAATTCTTAGTTCCGGGTGAGAATTTCAACGACGCCATTTCCAAGGAGATCGAAAGCAGCGATGCCTTTGTGTTAAGCGTGACTCCCAATCTGCTTGAACAGGGAAATTACGTTCTGACCACCGAGTATCCGCATGCCAAGAATCTGAATAAGACGATGCTGTTTGCCGAGCTTTTGCCGGTGGACGATCAAGCCTTCCGCCGGGCGTTTTTGGCGGATGCCAGACTGGTCAGCGCCTTTGACGAGGATGAGATGGAGCAGGCGTTGCAACAAATTTTCCAAGGGAGAGTTTGCAGGATCGACAACGATCCGCTCCACGTCTATCTGATCGGCATTGCGTATCTGTACGGCATTAACGTGGAGGTGGATCACGCGCGTGCTGCCGCATTGATCGAGCAGGCCGCCAATGCGCGTTTGCCCGAGGCGATCGAAAAGCTTGCTTGTATGTACCGCATCGGCGAGGGCGTTGCACAGAATTATTTTACCGGAATCGAATGGCTTTCTCGCTTGTGCGAGGAGCTGGAGCGTGAGTATGGGCACCAAAACAGCGAGCAGAATGCACTTTCTTATCTGTACGGCTTGTCGCTGCTGTGCGGGGCGTATACCGAGCTTGAGCAATACGAGAAGGCCGAGCCTGCGTACCGGCGATATTGTTCGGCAGCCACGGAGGTGTCCTCACGATATGCGTCGCAGGACGCGTTGGAGCATCTGGCCAAGAGCTGCGAAATGCTTTCCTTGGTGGATACGACGAGTCCTGCGTCGTATCGGTATTTGCAAAAGGCCGTGCAGACAAGAGAGCAAATGGAAAGCGCAGAGAGCACGGCAGCAGCGCTTTTTGAGCTTGGCCGACTGTACCTGATGCTGGGCGGGCATTTCGCTTTGCAGGATTCCGCTGTCAAAAAAGCGTATTACGAGCGCGCGATTTCGTCCTACGAGCAAAGCTACGCAAAAGAGGCATCCGGCAAATGCCTGATCGCACTTGCACGCGCGGCAGGCAGGTATGCCGTGGATTTTGCCGCAAATCGGCAGGTGCAAGCCTATGCATGGGAGCTTTATGACCGTTTGGCCGAGCATAGCGAGGATCTTATGATCCGCTTGGAGTGCGTCGCATTTTATCGCGATCTTTTGCGCGCGTACATGCTGACCGATCAGGATTATGAGCCGGAATTCTTTGCAGGCAAGCTGCAAAAGCTTACAATCAGCCCTTGCGAGCAGCCCGTGCAGATGCACGAGCGGATGCTTTATTTCCGCGTGCTTTACAGCATTGCCCAAGGTAGCTTGGACGTTTATCTGCCAAGCACAGAGGAATACCTGCATGCCGCCAAGGATTTGGGGCGGGAGCTTACCGAGCAATCAGGCTCGCGCTACGTCCGCGCTATGCTGGGAGACCTTTACGACGAGCTTGCGTATCTTGCGCTGACAAAGCGGGAGCTATTTGAAGCAAAGCAGTATTTTCTGTGCGAGGCAGAGGTGTTGGACGCGCTGCAGCGTGAATATCCGAATATGCTCAGTGCCACGCAGCTTGGCTTTGTGTATACCAAGCTTGCAGAGATTGCCGAGAGCCTGGGAGACGACGCAGCATACGGGCACTATATAGCACTTGCCAAGGCCTTTGAGGATGACTGCGGCGACGACCTTATTGATATTTCTTGGGAGGAATAAGGAGGTACCGTTATGAAAAAAATCATTGCGATATGCACGATATTTGTGCTTTTGATGGGCGTCATGATCCCGATTGCCGCACAAGAGCAGCAGAGCGAGGACGTCGTGATTCTATATACCAACGACGTACATACCTATATTGACGGCCCGCTGAGCTACGACGTGCTGGCAGCCATCAAGGCAGAGCTGCAGACCGAGTACGCACACGTGCTGCTGGCTGATGCGGGTGACCATATTCAGGGCACGGCATACGGCTCAATGGACAACGGCAAAAGCATCGTTGCCCTGATGAACGCCGCAGGATACGACGTGGCCACACTTGGTAACCATGAATTTGACTACGGCATGCAGGGCTGCCTTGACGTGATTTCTTGGGCGGAATTTCCTTACGTGTCCGCGAATTTTTATCACGAATCGGATGGTGTCAAGGGCGAGACCGTACTGCCTGCATACGTGACGTTTGATTGCGGTGAGCGAAAGATCGCAATCGTGGGCATCACCACGCCCGAGACCTTCAGCAAATCCACGCCTGCGTATTTCCAGGACCAAAACGGTAATTTTATCTACGGCATATCGGCAGGGGATGACGGTGGCCAGATGAGAGCCGACGTGCAAAAGGCGATTGACGCTGCAAAGGCAGAGGGCGCGACCGACGTGATCGCGCTTGGACATCTGGGCATTGATCCTTCGTCCGGCAACTGGACGAGCACTGCCACCATTGCAGGTCTTGAGGGCTTGGATGCATTTATTGACGGACATTCGCACCATACGCTCAAGGGCGAGCTTGTCAAGGACAAGAACGGAGAATCTGTCGTGCTGACGCAAACGGGGGAATACTTCGGGCGCATCGGCATGATGGTCATTGACGCAGAGAGTGGCGAGATCACCACCGATTTTATTGAGGTTGAGGAGATTCTGGCCGAGGACGGAGAGACGGTGACCGGCTATGCGCTGAAGTCCGAGCTGTATAAGGGCAAGGAGCTGATCTCGGCTGCTGCTGTGGCAGCGATCAAAAACGCATGGCTTGGCGAGATTGACGCAAAGCTTGGCGAGAAGATCGGCTCGGCCGAGGTCGTGTTTGATAATTACGATGCAGACGGCAACCGCCTTGTGCGCGTGCAGGAAACCAACTCGGGCGACTTTGCGGCAGACGCGCTATATTACCTGTTTGACGATATGGGGCTTGACGTGGACGTGGCTATTATGAACGGTGGCGGCGTGCGCAACAAGGCCTTGACGGGGGAGATTACCTACAAGCTCTGTAAGGATATGCACACCTTTGGCAACGTGGCCTGCCTGCAGACCGTGAGCGGTCAGCAGCTGCTGGATGCGCTGGAATGGGGCGCGAGACTTGTGGGCGAGGGCGAGAGCGGCGGATTTTTGCACGTTTCGGGTATTACGTATAAGATCGATCCCACCGTGCCCAACACCACCAAGTCGGATGAATTCGGCACGTGGACGGGTGCCCCCGAGGCTTATCGCGTTTACGACGTCATGATCTATCACAAAGAGACGGGTGCTTACGAGCCTCTGGATCTGAACGCATCCTACAATCTGGCGGGCTACAATTATACGCTGCGAGATCTCGGTGACGGTTACGCCATGTTTGACGGAGCAGTTAACGTGCTGGACTACGTCATGGAGGACTACATGGTGCTGGCAAACTACGTGCGTGGCTTTGAGGGTGGCGTCGTGGGAGCAACCAATTCACCGCTTGGCGCAAAGTATCCGGGGATGCTGATTGATTATGCGCCCGTAGTTGGCTCCGGCAGAATTGTGATCGGTCAGAAGCAGGAGGAGCAGAGCTCCGAGCAGACAACCGAGCAGATGCCCGAACAGACAACCGAAGCGACAACCGAGCAGGGGACGCAAGCTCCCGCGCAGGAGACCGAGCCAGAGGAGAATCCCAACGCACCCGTGGATACCGCGGTGGCGGTGATCATGATCGGTGCCGTGGTTGCCATCGGCGCAGCAGTTGCATATTTTGCAAGAAGAAAAAAGGGTGATTCCTAAATAAAAAAGCAGCCCCATGGGGCTGCTTTTGATTTTCTTACGGCTCAAGCGTAAAGGTCATGACCACCGGGGCGTGGTCGGAATAGGTAAAGGCAGTATCCGCATTGCGCACCTCGGTACACGTGACGTTGTCGGACACGATAAATCCGTCCACGATGATGGTGAAATTGCCCGGCTCGTAAGGAATATCACAGTTACGGCAGGTGGGATATAGGGTGTCTCCCGCGTAGTTGATGCAACGCGTAAAGCCTGCGGGCAGCATGTCCGCAGGGAAGGGCTGCGCCCAGCCGAAATCGGCGTCCGCACCGTTGAGCTTTTGCGAGGAATCGCCCGTAAAGTCGTGGTTGAAGTCACCGCCGCAGATCACGTAATTGCCCTTTTGGTATTCGGCCTCCATGTCACCAAACAGCATGGACATCTGCGCCTGGCGGATACTGTCGTCGCTGCCGTAAGCCGAGGCGTGCACGTTGTAAAGTACCAATTCCTTGCCGTTTTCCACGGGAATGCGGCTGACGCTGTAGCAGCGGTCAAGATCCAGAAATTTGCTCAGCGAAGTGGAAATGGGGAAGGAGCGACGCAGGGACGAGGTGATATCAAAGCGCGAAAAGGTGGCAAGCGAGCTGTAAGACGCACCGTGCGGGCTGTGGAAGGGATACATCAGGTATGCCGAATCGTAATTGACTGCGTAGGTGCTTGAAAAGTCGTCAAAATGCTCTTTGAGCAAATCGTATTGGTTGGTATGGTGGCTGCGCGTGGAGTCAAGGTCAACCTCTTGGAACAGAATAAAGTCGGGGGAGAGCGACGATACCGTCTGTGCGCCCTCGGTAATGCAGGCGATCACGCTCTCGCGGCTCTCGGCACGCGACTGTGTGCCACCGTCCATAAAGAAGGTGAAATCCTGCGTGTACGCGCCAAAGCCGAGGTTTTGCGTCACGATGACGTATTCCGTATCGGTCTGCACCGAATCATTGGGGGCGACGTGGTCAACTTCCAGCTCCTGCTTGTCGGGAATGCGCGAATAGTCGATCATGACGTAAGCCACATAACCGAGAACCACCAAAAGCAGCGCGCCGAGAATTGCGCAAAGGGCAATCAGAATCTTTTTCCATGCTTTCATAAAACGAACCTCCCATATTTTTACTATATTCATTATATCGAAAACGGTGCGTTTTGTCAACTGCGCGGCGTCAAGTGGGCAAAATACGCCAAACCTCTTGCAATCGGACAAGAAATATGATAGAATAAGGAGACGATTTCAGAGAATACGGAGAGAGTAACATGAAATGCTTCTATTGTGATTCCAATATTCCGGAAGGAGAGAATAATTGCCCGGTCTGCGGGCTTGAGTCCAAGGGATTTTTGGAAGACCTGTTTGATAAAAAGCCCAAGAAGTCTGCCCCTGCTCAAAGCGCTGAGCCCGCCAAAGCCACGAAATACGCCTCTGCGTCCGCTCCCAAGGCAGCTCCCGCGGCCAAGGAGAAAAAGCCGGGTGAGACCTTAGGCTTGGTTGCCATGATTCTGGCGATTGCCTCTCTGGTGTTGGGTGGTTGTTGTTTTGGCCCGGTTGGCCCCATTCTTTCAGTGTTTGTGACGGTTGCGACCTTGATTATGAGCATCGTGGCACTCAGAAAGACCAAGCAAGCAGGAGGGAAGAACACCTGCGCCATCATCGGAATCCTCGTTTCGATTGCCTCCTTTATTCTTACGGCAATTCTGTTTGTGGGAATGACCATTCCGATGATTCTGGGCTTCCTTTCGGAAGTGCCCCTTTATTGAGCTGCATTCCAAATCAAGGAGCGCCCGTCGGCTATGCAAGCGGGCGCTCGTTTTGAATGATACCTATTTTGGGAGAAGATATGAAACAGTTTCTCAAAGCACACCGAAACAAAATATGGGCACTGCTGTGTGATGCTTTGTGCGTGGTTGCTGCCGTGATTGCCCGTCCGTTGAGCGCATATATGCTGCAAAAGGGAGGTCAGGCCTGCATCTGGAATTTGCAGGGCGTGCGGTGTCTGAGCTGCGGAGGCACGCATTTCGTCCACGATCTGTTCTCGGGCCGAGTGTGGCAGGCGTTTTTGGATAATCAGCTGCTGTTCGTCCTGACCGTGTTTTTGCTAGTCACGCTGATCATGCTGAACTTGTGGCTGCTGTTTGATCTTGCTTTTGCAAAAAAAACATTGAAATGGATGTATCATATCCCTACGCTCATCATTTTTTTACTTGGGGCAATCGTATTTGTGATTTGGCGCAACCCGGATGCCTTTGACGAGCTGCTTTTGGTTTTCAAGCGCATTGGCGAAATACCGGCGTAGGAATTTCCCCGATCAGTGGGATTATGATCAAAGAGAGGAGAATATACGTTATGATATGTACAAATGAGTTTCGCGTAACCGATTACGGTGTACAGGCAAATATCACAGAGCTGCAAACGGCGCAGATCCAAGCTGTGCTTGACAAATGCCGCGAGCGCGGGGGCAAGGTTGTCTTCCCGCGCGGGAAATATTTCGTTTCCTCGCTTTGGCTGTGGTCGGATACTACGCTTTACTTAGAAAAGGGTGCGGAGATATACGGCAGCACCGAATGTGACGATTACGAGGTGTTCTCTATTCCAAAGACCGTGCAAATGCGCTCGGATATGGAGCTGATCACCGAGTATTACGGCAAGACCTGGGAGACCTACCGCCGCGCTATGATCTCGTCCTACGGACAGAAGAATATTGCGATTATTGGCGAGTTCGGGTCTGTCATAGACGGACAGAATTGCTATGACCCCGACGGGGAGGAGGGCTACCGTGGGCCGCATATTGTGTTTTTCTCCTGCTGCGAGAACGTGGAGCTTTGCGGCTACACCGCGCGACACAGCGGAAACTTTTTGCATGAAGTCAATAACTGCAGAAATCTGCAGATGCATGGCGTGACCTGCCTTGGCGGATCGGACGGCATTCATTTGCATTGTACCGAGCATGCCGTGATCGAGGATTGCCTGTTCAAAACGGGCGACGACTGCATTGCGGGTATTAACGTGCGCGACCTTCTCGTGCGTCGCTGTGTGCTCAATACATCCTGCAATCTGTTCCGCATCGGCGGCGTGGACGTGCACGTGCGCGATTGCTATGCGTACGGACCGGGATATTACCCTCACCGCATGACGGTGGTCAAGGGAAAGGGCGACGAGCTGCCACGCGAACAGGGCAGACACAACCTGATCTGCTTGGTAGACTATTTTGCAAGTGCCAACTACCCGGCAGAGCCCTCCGAGCTGCACTTTGAGAACTGCGTGATCGAGAACGCAACAGAGGTGCTACACTATCACGCTGACCAAAACCCTTTGCAAAAGGGCACGTATCTTGGCTCTCTGACGCTGGAAAACGTGCGTTTTACCGATCTTTCCTACCCCACATGGTGCGAAGCGCCCGCTCATACGCCCATGACCGTGACGTTAAAGGACGTGTCGTGGTCGTTCAAGGATGGCGCACACAGACCGTTGTTCTTAGTAGAACAGAGTAGCAACACCACATGTGTAGAATGAAGAGAGCTTTGCGTGCATTTGCACTGCTGATCTGCCTTTGCGCCTTGCTTTGCGCGTGTGCACCTATCGGTGACGGAAAAGAAAACGCCCCCGAGGATGAGACGGTGTGGCTGAACATGAACACCGTGTATCCAAAAGGAGAGGACTTGCCTGTGGGAGAAGGCAGGCGGGCCAAGGTGATCTTGCTGCTGGGGCAGAGCAACGCCACGGGCTGCTCGCTGACCTCCTATCTCAAAGAGAGCGTTGGCGCGGAGCAGTATGCCGCGTATGAGGCGGGATACGAGTCGGTGCGTATCAATTTCTGTCTGGACGACCATAAATATTCCTCGGGCGGTGCGTTTGTCAAAACCGATCTGACCTGTGCGGCGGGAGAAGGATGCTTTGGCCCCGAGCTGGGCATGGCCGAGGTGCTGGTCGAGGCATATCCGGAGCAACCCGTCTTTATTCTGAAATATACCATGTCGGGATATTCCTTGCATCACCATTGGCTTTGCAACGGTGCGAGAGGCTCGATTTACGAGTCGTGCATGACCTTTGTGCAAACGTATATGCAGGCCTTGACCGACGCAGGCTACGACGCGCGCATCGGTGCGATTTGCTGGATGCAGGGTGAATCCGATACCACGGATTTCAAAGCGTCAAAATATCTTGCCAATCAGAGGGCCTTTGCTGCTTACTTGCGAGAGGATCTTGCCGATTATGCCGAGCAGGGAGGCATCTGCTTTATTGACGCGGGCATTTCAAACAGCCCCTATTGCGAGCCTGCGTATCCTGCCATCAACGAGGCCAAGGTGCGCTTTGCCGCAGAATCGGAGTTGAATTATTATTTCTCCACGATTGACGCGGGCTATACCGTGCATCAGGAGCCAAAGGGAGATCCCGATTGGGGACATTACGACGCTGAAAGCGAGCTTGCGCTGGGCAGGAAATTCGGCGAGCTGATCGTAGAGAGCTACCTGCAAAGACAGAACTGAAAAATAAAAAGCACTTTTGACATTCCACCAAAAGTGCTTTTTTGTTGCATGGATCAATCCAGCAGACGGCGAACGAACGCAACCTCGTCTCTGGAGATGGTTTCGTCAACAGCCAGGAAGGACAGGCAGAAGAGCAGCATGTGCGACTTCATATCGCCCGTAAAGCTATCCATGATCTTGTCGGTCAGAGTGCGGGAATCCTCGTTGCTCATCTTGGCAATTACCTCGGTGTAATCCTCGTTAACGCCCAGCAGATCGCGGATGAACTTTGCTTCCAGCGCGGTGATCTTGCCATCCACACCTACGCAAGCGGAAATGATGAATGCTGTGACCTGTGCGGCATCCTGCTGAGAACCGAAGATCTCGGTAAAGGGATCCACAAGGTGAGAAAGGCTGATTTTTGCAAAAGAGAGAAGCTCGTCGTAGGACTTGTTTACGTAGTCCTGAAGAAGATCGTTAAGATTTGCCATGTTCGGTTACCTCCAAAAGATATTGGTATCATTCTATCATAAACGTTGAGTTTTGTCAATGTTTCTGCGAGAATTCCGCGAAAACGACCGATCTGTGCTTGCAATATGCAAGGGGATATGCTATAATGAGAAAAACGAAAAAGGAGGATTTTCGATGTCTGCCGGTTTTATCAGCGAGATTTTGTTGGAAACGGTGCCGAACGAGCGCTCATATCTGCACGGCCTGCCCGTAGTTCGGTATCTTTGCGCGCATCCGCGCCTTGCTCTGGAATGTGACGTGACCATTCTGGTCGGGGAAAACGGCACGGGAAAATCCACTCTTTTGGAGGCTGTGGCGGTTTCCTGTGGCTTCAACCCCGAGGGCGGCTCGCGCAATTTCAATTTTTCCACCAACGCCACGCACTCCGAGCTGCACGAATGCCTGCGCATCGTTCGTCGCGCCTATCCCAAGGACGGCTATTTTTTGCGCGCGGAAAGCCTTTACAACGTGGCGACCAACATCGAGGAGCTGGACAGGCAGCCCGCCTTTTCACCGCCATTGGTGGAGAGCTACGGCGGCAGATCGCTGCATCATCAATCACATGGGGAGAGCTTTCTTGCTCTTGTGCAAAACCGTCTGGGCGGAAACGGACTTTACCTGTTCGACGAGCCCGAGGCCGCACTCTCACCGATGCGCCAGCTGACGCTGCTTTCCGAGATTGACCGTCTGGTAAAGAGCGGCTCGCAGCTGATTATCGCCACGCATTCGCCCATTCTCATGGCTTACCCGGGAGCGTGCATCCTGGAGCTTTCGGAGCAGGGAATTCGCCGCGTTGAATACCGAGAGACCGAGCATTATCGCGTCACGCGCGAATTTTTGGAAAACCCCGAGCGAATGGTGCATTATTTGTTGGATTGAAAAAGAAAAGGCTGAGCGGAATTCCGCTCAGCCGTATTTTTTATTCTCCCAGCAGGGGCTGCACGAACAGTGCGCGGCAGGATTGCACGGTGGCCGTATCTTCGACCTCGTAGATCTCACCGCTGACGGGATCGTAGATGCGATATCCCACGGCACCCTCAAACGAGAGCTTGACTTCTGCATCCTTTTTGAAGGTATTGGCAAGGAAGAAGAATCTGACGCCGTCCTTTTCGTAGGGCGAGACGTAGACGTATCTTGCCGAGGTCTTGACGCCAAGCTCGGGAACGGTGGTCACGGCAGAAACGACCTCGGTGTACTTTTGACACAACAGCCCTGCGTGCTTTGCACTCAAAGCCTCCAGCTCTGCCTGATTCTCCTCGCGGAATGCAACGGAGGGCATCTCTCCGACGAATACCACGTTGACGCCCTTTTCAATCAAAGCGTCCAGCACACGCATGCTTGCAATATCCATGACGGTCGCGCTCGGTACGATGACGGTGGTAAAGAGGAAATTGCCAACCGAAAGGCCGCTTGCGGTGATCTTTCCCGCTTGCATGGAGGCGTCGTCCAGGAATACGTAATCAAGGCCCTCTCTGCGAATACCCTCGGTGATCTGGTTTACTAACTTATCATTGGTCTTTGCCCAGCCCTTGGCATCGTAGAGATTTTGCGAGGAGGGGGCTTCATAGGTTGCGGCTGCTGCGTTAATGGGATAATACACGGCAACCTGAGAGAGATTCTGCGCCCCCACGGTCATAGAGCCGAGGCGGCCGACGTAGGCGTTGAACACCTGCGCGGTGGCGGGATCGTTATTTGCCTGGGAATAGTAGGACGTGATCTGATTGCCGCCGTCAAAGTAGGCAAAGGTCATGGTACCAAGTGCATAGTTCAAATGGTCCTTGGCAAATTCATCGGGGTTTGCCGCGGGGCAGATCTCGATCATCACGCGCTCCTTGCCCGCAAGCCATGCGGGGGAGGAGGCGTACTTGCCGCCCGTGGACATATCGTTGAGATACTGTGTGGGACGAACGTCCAGAATGTCAAAGCCGGGATATCCCATGCTCTGCGAGCACTTGATATAGTCACCGTACACGGGCACGTGGTAAAACATCTGCTCTTCAAGCAGCAAATGTCCGGACAGCTGCGTGCCGTGGGCCTTACACCATTCCTGAATCTGACCGAAGAAATTCTCGGAAACCAGATCACCCACGTGCGCATAGAACTGTGCACGCACACGCTGCGCCTCGGCGCTGTCGCCGCTATAGATCAGCGGCAGAAGCGGACGGGGATCGTAGCCGTACTTGGCCTGGAAGGTATCAAAGATGTCGTAATCGTAGGGAATAACGGGATCGTTGAGGTGCCCGGGCATGATGTGGTGTCCCGCAAGCAGCTGTGCCTCGTCGTCAAAGATTGCCTCAATCACCTCGGGAAAATCCTCAATCGCGCCCTCGTAGGTATCAAACGTGACCTCGATAAAGCGCGCGACCGCATCGCGGTTGAGAATGTTGGGATAAGAGGAGTTCCATTCAAAATGGTAGCTGTAGTTGGCCACGCAGTACACGTATGCGCGCCAATCACCGTCCACGCCGGTTACGACAACCTTGTTTCCTTCAATTTCTGGCTCAAAGGTCGTGTAGGTGTCGCCCGTTTGCATCAGCGCGTATTCAATCTTGATAAAGCCCTCGGGCAGGTCAGAGGATTTCTTTGTCTTGCCACTACCGGCAAATTCCAGCTCTACCAGTCTCACGGCTGCGTACTCGGGGTGATCCTTGCAGGTCAGGTCTCCCGCAGAGCCGCTGGGGTAGCCCTTTTCGTCGTAAAGCCAGACGCGGTATCCTCCGTCGTGCATGGCCTGCACGAAATCGTTGAATTGCGCCAGCGCAAGCGGGGACCCGAGGTAATTGTCATCCCAGACGGCGTTGGTGGCAAGACCGCCAAAGCCGAATTCGGCAAAGGTGTTGACCTTATCGGCAGAGGACTCGCCGCGGATGTTTTGGAAGTAGTGCTCAATGCGCAGCGCGCGGTATTTATTTTCGGGAGTTGTAAAGGCGTTATTTTCAATTAACATGGTGTTCTGTACTTCTGCGGTCAGGGGAGGTCTGGTAATGATCTCCTCTTCGGTGGTTGGATTGCTTGCGGAATGCTCCGGGTCGTCGGGTGTGTCCGGGGTCTGACCCGAAAGGGCAGGATCGGCCAGTGCGTAGAGCGAGCCACCCAGCACCAGCACAAATGCCAGCGCGTAGCAGGTTGCGGCAAGGATCAGCTTATTTGCTTGCTTCATTGCGTTTCCCCCTTATATAGGATACGGTCAAGGCAATTCCGCAGGCAAGCAAGATGACGCCGACTGCGATCATGGTGCAGGTGATGATCAGGGTTTGCGTACCGATGCCGCCGCTTTGCTGCACGGCTTCGGTCGTCTGTTCCTCGGGCTCACTCGTAGGTGCTTCTGTCACGGGCGCTTCGGTCGTGGGAGCCTCGGTGGTCGGAGCTTCAGTCGTGGGAGCTTCGGTTTCCGGCTCGGTGGTGGGAGCAGCCGTGGTGGGAAGCTCGTAGGGCTCGCCTGTGTAGGAGACCGTCTTCATGGAGCAGTCGTCAAGGATCAGATTGCGGAAGTTCTTGGAGGTGTCCTCGTCGCCGTTCATGGGTGTGACTAAGTAAAACTCGGCAATATCCAATTCATCCTGCCAGGAAACGTATACCGTACCTTTGATCTGCGTCCATTCATGGGTGACAGTCACCCATTGCGTGGTGACCCAGTGCTGTGCGCCGCTCTTGCTATAAAGGCCGAGCGCGATCTGCATCTCTATGGGCTTGGCATTTGCATCTGCCAGACGCACCCAAGCAGAGAGTTGGTATTCACCGTGGCCGTAGTGTGAAAGGGGCTTGGTGATATACTGTCTTGCAATGTCGGTCGAATGCTCGCGCCTGGTGATGCTGAAAGCACCGTTTCCGGAATGTGCCTCGGTCGTATAATCTACCGTGGCCTTGTAGTATTTTTCCCAATCCAGAGTCGTTTCTTCAAAGTCACCGTTGCGCAGCAGCTCGTAGCCCTCGCTCTCCTCGGCATAAGTTGGCAGGGCAAGTGCGCCAAGCAACAGAATAGCGCAGAATAAAAGTGCAAGCTTTTTCATGCAAAACCTCCGTATTTGTGATGATTTCATTATAGCATAAGAAATTCATTTCCGCAATACTGAAACACGCTTTTTCTTGACAGGAAAGCAGAAAGCATGCTATAATACATGCAGAAAGAAGCCTCGAAAGGAGTTTTTTATGAATCTCGTTCAATTCAATGCCGCAAAGGCGATCTTTTATCCTTATACAAAAGAGGAATACGCGCGCGTTATGCGTGAGCAGACGGTCGGTCAGTACGGCTTTTACTATGCGCTGGACCTTTCCGAATACTGCAGCGAGGACGGCGAGCTGATGCTTTCGGGTATCACGGCACGCCTGACCGCACGCAATTTTTACCGACTTTACATCAACGGTGAGATCATCATGCACGGCCCTGCGCGCACCGCGCACGGTTATGCCCGTGTGGACGAGATCGACGTGACCTGGTATCTTGAGCCGGGCGTCAACCACATCGCCATCGAGGTGCTGGCTTACGGCAACGAGCACCCCATCTATAACCGCTACTCCAACGATTGCACCATGGAGGACGGCATGCTGATCGCTGAGCTTGCGTGTGACGGCAAGGTGCTTTGCGCCACCGGTCGCGAGGGATGGCAGGCTTGCCGCGTGCAGGCACGCGTGCCCGTATCCGAAAGAATTTCACACAGCCGCGAATGCACCGAGATCTACCGCATGGACGACCAATACTACCTTTGGAAGGTGGGGCAAAGCGCGTTTGTGCCTGCTGCCCCTGTCGATTGTGAGCCCACGTATCTTGCGCATGAGGCGCTGCAGCCTACCTTAGAGGAATGCTTTTTTGACGATCTTGTGGGCTTTGGCTCTTGTCGCATTGATCAGGGGAAAAAGATCGAGACGCTGTTTTACGAGAATAATCCCGCCTACGAGGCACTCCCCGAGCACCCGACTGCTGATTGTCGCAGAACTCTGGAGACCGCATTTGGCGGCACTTGCGCCGAGTACGGCGACGAGGGCTTGACGCTTTGGGGCGACGAGGGCATGTATGCGACATTCGATGGCGGCGAGAGCCGCGTGGGCTTTATCCGACTGGTGGTCAGCTGCGAGAAGGCGGGAATCATTGACGTGGTGCACAGCGAGCTGCTGGATACCGACGGCAGCATTCCGTACTATCATAACGTGGTGGCGCGTCTGCATCTGCCTGCAGGCCTTTCCGAGTTTATTGCTTTTGAGCCAAGCCTTGTCAGATACGTCAAGCTGTATTGCCGCGACACGGGCGCGGTGACCGTGCACAGCCTTTCGGTGCTGGACTACGCGTATCCCGACGAGCACCGCACCAGCTTTGCCTGCTCGGATGAGCATATCAACCGCCTTTATGCGGCGGCAAAAAAGACGCTGATCCTCAACACCTTGGATATTTTCATGGATTGCCCCGAGCGTGAGCGCGGCGGCTGGCTTTGTGATTCGCTTTGGACGGGCAGAGCAGCGGCGCTGATGCTGTCCGACCCCAGAGTTGAGCGCGAATTTTTGGAAAACTTCCTGCTGACGCCCGCGGACGGCATGTTCCACGGCTTTTTCCCCGAGGTATATCCTGCGCTCAAGTCCGATTACCGTGCCATGACCGGCATCACCACCTGGTCGCTGTGGCTTGGTTGCGAGATTGCGGAGTATATCCGTCGCACGGGCGATATTGCATTCCGTGACGAGTATGCACAAAGAGTGGAGGCCTTTGTCAACGGCACGCGCGACTTTGTGGGCAAGAGCGGACTACTTGAAAGCCTGCCTTGGCTGTTTATCGACTGGTCGCAGTCCAATAGGGGCGAGAATAATCAGCCCGTGTCCACCGCGGCCAATGCGCTGTATGCTTATATGCTTTCTCAGCTTGGAGAGACCTTTGCAAAGCCCGAGTGGATTCTGCTTGCAAAGCAAACGAGAGAGATTTTGCGCGCAGCCATCGTGGGCGGCTGCGAAGTATCCGACGTCAAGTACATCCCGGACAGCTTTGACGTGACCGAGAACGGCACCTTGCGCTCCAAGGGCTACTATAGTGAGGCGGCCATGTTTACGGCTGTTTGGAGCGGTCTGTTCCAAAAGGGCGAAGCACCGCTGCTTGAACGCGAGCTCAAAGAAAAAATGGGGCCTGCGCCCGTATACGCAAAGGATCCCATGGTGGGTAAGAGCAATCTGTTCATCGGTCTTTGTATCAGACTCGACATGCTGACAAGACTTGGCGCATACGATAAGATGTACGAGGATATGCTTGCCATTTATATGCCGCAGCTGCGCGAGGGTCCGGGCACGCTTTGGGAGAACCAAATGATCGATACCTCGTCTCGCTGCCACGGCTTTGCCGCACACGCGGGCGTGCACCTTGTGCGCGACGTGCTGGGACTTGGCATCCCTTCGTTTGACGAGCGCGGAGAAGGGGATAAGACTATTGAGATCGCACCGCACGTGTGCGGCTTGCGCTGGGCAAGAGGCACGCACGAAACGCCCGACGGCCTGGTAGCGTTGGAGTGGAGATACGACGGCGAATCCTTTACGCTGAACGGCAGCCTGCCTGCAGGATACGCCTACACGCTGCGTCTGCCGCGCGAGGTCAGGGCACTGGATGATGAGCTTGTCCGCGTCAATATCATCACGCGGGGATAACTTTATTACTTGGATAACCTCTCTTGAAAAGTTTTTGATCGACCTTTTTTCAAAAAGGTCGCGGGGGCTTGGGGCAGAGCCCCAAGTCGCTCGTCGCAACGAGCGAAATCTTCCATGCCGTTTTTTGGTTCTTTTTTGCGGCTCCTTGCTCAAAAAAGAACGGAAAAATATGATTCTCGTTTTCAAAAATAATTTCCCTTTGCGGAACATTTTGACAATTTCATCGTATAAATAAGGGACAGAGGAAAGCACCTCTGTCCCTTGACTTGTTTTACGTGCATTTGAGTTGACAAAAAGACAGATTTGTGATATCATAAACTCATATATTGCCAATAATAAAGAAAGAACGATAAAACAACGCTGAAACGGATGTGAAATATATGACCAACCAACAAAACACCGCACCCAAAAAGCCTGCGTACAAGGGCTTTACCACAAAAGAAAAGATATTGCCCGTGATCATGCTCTCGCTGATTGCGCCCTTTATGGTGTGCTTTTTCGGGCCCTTTGAAATTTTCGGAAATAATATAGATCAGTTCAAGTTCTCTCTGAGCGACTTCTGGCTGGTCTGCATTCTGCTCGCCGCAGGCATTGCAGCGGTCATTGGTACTGTCCTGATGCTGTTGCGCGGACGCGCGTTTGACGTGGCGTACGGCCTTGTGTTCGGCGTCTCGCTGATGTTCTTTTTGCAGGGTAACTTCCTCTCCATGGGCGTAACCTCGCTCTCGGGCGACGGTGCTGCCGAGGGTGGCCCGGGCATGGGCAAGATCCTGCTCAATGCTGCCATCTGGATAGTAATCATCGGCGGCAGCATTGCTGTGATGCTGCTTCTTGATAAGTTCCGCGATACCGTGCGCCTGATCTCGATCGTGGTGCTGCTTGCGGTGCTTGGCTCTTCGGTCATTTCGTTTGCCACGCTTTCTCTGACCTCCGAGGTGTTTGCCGATAAGAGCATGTCGTCGATCACCGAAGGTACGCAGGCGCTGACCGTCAAGAATCTGGACACTTTTGCCTCGGGGGAGAACGTGATCGTGTTCATCGTGGACCGCTTTGACTACGAGTATTACGACGACGCTGCCCGGAATTATCCCGAGATATTTGATGAGCTGGACGGCTTTACCTACTTTGCCGACTACGTCACCAAATATCCCAGAACCTTTCCGGGTGCTTTGCACGTGCTGACCGGCGTGGAGACCGACTTCTCACTCTCGCACGACGAGTATATGACCAAGGCCTACAAGGACTCCGAGCATCTGCAGGCCATCAAGCAGCAGGGCTTTGATATCAATATTTATACCGACGATTATTACTGCTACAACGACGCGGGCGACATGAGCGCTTACGCAGAAAATCTTTCGGGCAAAGTATCCTACCGTATCGTGCAAAGCACAAGTCTTTCCTTGGATATGATCCGCCTCTCGCTCTACCGCTATCTGCCGTTCTGCATGCAGGGGCTGGTTGGCAATATCAGCACGCCCACCTTTGATAAATACGTGGATTACGATATGACCTACAGCCCGTATGCCACGGATATGAGTCAGGTGTATTCGCTTATGACCGAGGATGACTTTACTCTGCGCGAGAGCGACAAGGGATATTCCTTTGTGCACGTGGACGGCTGCCACAAATCCACCATTTACGATTCCGATTTCAATCTCTTGCCCGAGGATGACCCCCAAAACCTTGGCTGGAGCACCGAAAACGTCATGCGTCAGAGCTTCAAGATCATCTCCCGCTACCTTGCAGAGATGAAGAGACTGGGTGTTTACGAGAATGCGACCATTATTATCACGGGCGACCACGCCAATATCCGTTCGGATACAAAAGAGCCCAACGCCGCTTACGTGACCGCACTTCTGGTCAAGCCCGCAGGCGTGTCCGAGGGAGAGATCAAAAACAACTATGCGCAGCTTGACGTGGACAACGTGCTTGCCACTATCAAGGAAGCATCGGGTATTCCCACCGACGAGCCTACCGTGTTTGAAGTACCCGAGGGCGAGGAACAGGTACGCACGCTGATGTTCCAGCGCTCCTATAAAAACGAGGCAGGCAAGACCGTTTACGAGAATATTGAATACGAAATTCACGGAAACGGCAAGAATTTTGATAACTGGACGATCGTGGAAAGAACCAAACTCGGTAAGAGCATTTATGATTAAGGGGTAAACTATGGACGCAATTCTGTATTATATCTGTATCCCGCTGGGATATTTGATGAAACTCTGCTGGCAGCTGGTAGGCAACTACGGTGTGGCCATCATCCTGTTTACGCTTGCAACCAAGCTGGTGCTGCTGCCGCTTTCGATCTGGATTCATAAAAACTCCATTCAGATGGTCAAGATCCAGCCCGAGCTGAATATGCTCAAGGTCAATCACTACGGGGACTCCGACACCATTGCGGACAAGCAGGCCGAGCTTTACAAAAAGCACAACTATCATCCCATGCTCTCGCTGATCCCGCTTGCCGCGCAGATCGTGCTGCTGCTCGGCGTGGTGCAGATCATTTACCACCCGCTGGATTACCTGTTTGCCATTGATCCCGCAGCCATTACCGCCATGGCAGAGCATTGGGGACTCAACGTTGAGGAATCCTCTTATCAGCTCCAGCTGATCGAGCTGATCAAGCAGAATGCCGATTACGTCTTTGAGGGCGTCAATCTGGAGGCAGTACGCGCATTCAAGGGCAACTTCCTTGGCTTTAATCTTTCGGTCATTCCCACAAATGCCTGGGGCATTTATATTCTCATGCCCATCATCGCGGGCGTGTCTGCATGGCTGATGTGCTGGACGCAAAACCTTTCCAACGTGCTTCAGCACGAGCAGGGCAAGCTCTCCCAGCACGGCATGACCATTCTGTCGGTCGGCATTTCGCTCTATCTCGGTCTTGGCGTGCCTGCGGGCATTGCGTGGTACTGGGTAGCCAGTAACGTGTTCTCCATTTTGCAGATGTACGCGCTCAACGCGCTGATCAATCCCAAGAAGTACGTGGATTACGAGGCCTTGGAAAAGAGCCGCGCAGCCCTTGCCGAGGTGGAGGCACTGGAGGACAAGAAAAAGGACCCCAACTACAAGATCAACCGCGCAAGAGAAAAGAAGGATTACAAGCGATTCTTCAAGATCGTCAATAAGCACCTGGTCATCTACTCCGAAAAGAGCGGATTTTACAAATATTTTGAGGCAATCATTGAGCAGCTGCTCCAAAAGTCCAATATCACCATTCACTACGTGACCAACGATCCCGACGACGCGATCTTCGCTTTAGCCGAAAAGCAGCCGCGCATCAAGCCTTACTATATTGGTCTGAAAAAGATGATCCCTTTGATGATGCGCTGCGAGGCGGACATCATGGTCATGACCACGCCCGACCTTGATAAGTATTATATCAAGCGCTCGATCATGAAAAAGGATATGGAATACGTGTACGTGCCGCACGATATGATGAGCGTGCACATGGGCTTCCGCGAGGGAGCTCTGGACGCGTTCGATACCGTTTTCTGCGTCGGCCCTCACGTAAAAGAAGAGGTCAGAGCCACTGAGCGCGTGTACGGCTTACCGGAGAAAAAGCTGGTGGAATTCGGCTATCCGCTTGCGGATAAGCTGATTGAGGCAGGTAAGGCGGAAAGAGCCAACCACGTGCCGCGTGAGCGCAAGGAGATCCTGATCGCGCCCTCCTGGCAGGAGGATAACCTGCTTGATTCCGTGATCGACGACCTGATCGGCGCGCTCTACTGTGACGAATATCACCTGACCGTGCGTCCGCACCCCGAATACGTCAAGCGTTACGGTGCGCGCATGCAGGCAATCGTGGATAAATATCAACACTTGGTTGGCGACGGACTTTCGTTTGAGCTGGACTTTACGGTCAACCGCTCAATCTATTCTGCGGATATGCTGATCACCGACTGGTCGGGCATTGCGCTGGAGTATTGCTTTGCTACGCTGCGTCCCGCCATGTTCATCAACACCAAGATCAAATGCATGAATCCCAACTGGGAAAAGATTGAGTTGACGCCCGTTGAGATCACGCTGCGTGACGTGGTGGGTGTATCGGTGGACAAGGACAAGGTGCCCGAGTGCCGCGCCGTTGCCGCAGATTTGTTTGCAAGAGCAGACGAGTATGAGAAAAAGATTGCCGAGGTACTGGATGATCATATTTACAATCAGGGCAAGGCAGGCGAGATTGGTGCCAACTACCTGCTGAAGTCTTTGGTGGAAAAGCGCAAAAAGCCTTGACACGGTGTGCAATATGTGATAGAATAGTGGTACATCCGAACATAAAGGAGAAAGTATCATGATTCCCGTAACCATTGCATATATCGATCCCTCGAGCGTGACCATCGTCATTACCTCGATTAGTGCGATCGCCATCGCCGTTGGTGCAACTGCCGTGATTTTGTGGCGCAAGGCAAAGAAAAAGGTTGCCGCTACGTTGCACATCGATGAAAACGCCAACAAAGAGGTTGAGGAAGAGCTCGTGATCAAGGACGAGAACAACCAATAATCATTTCGTTCAAAAATGCAAATTTGCCTTCTGTTTATGAACAGGAGGCACAATTTGCTGATTTTTCATTCTAATTTTTGACAACTTCGTTCAGAAAATTTATGTGTTATCGGAAAATTGAACACATTTCCGAGGAAAGGATCTATTATGAAGTTCAAAAGAAGTCTTGCTGTCGTTCTGCTGATCGCAATGCTTGCCGTATCTGCGCTTTCCTTTGCCGGCTGCAACGCAGGGAAGGAGACCGTCATCATTTACAGCTCTGCCGAGGACTACCGCATTGAGCACATGCAAAAGAGACTGAACGAGCAGTTCCCGCAGTATAACGTCATCGTGGAATATAAGACCAGCGGCAACCACGCCGCAACCCTGCAGGCAGCAGGCAAGAATGCAGAGTGTGATATCTCGCACGATCTGGAGTACGCGTATGCCGAGCAGCTGGCAGCACAGGGCGTGCTGGCAGATCTGACCGATCTCATTGACTGGAGCGTTTACGCCGAGGATACGGTGCAGAGCAAGTACTATGCACCCGAGATCCGTAACGGCGGCTGCATCATTGTCAACACCGAGCGCCTTGCAGCGCTTGGCCTGGACAAGCCCACCTCGTATCAGGATCTGCTGGATCCCAAGTATAAGGGACAGATCTCCATGCCCAACCCCGCATCGTCCGGCACGGGCTATATGTTCTTACTTTCGCTGGTCAACGCATGGGGAGAACAAGAGGCGCTTGACTATTTTGATAAGCTTTCCGAAAACGTGCTGTCCTTTACCTCCTCCGGCTCCGGCCCCGTCAATTCGCTGGTGCTTGGTGAGGTTGCCATCGGCCTTGGCATGACGCCCAACGCAGCAACCAAGATCGGTGAAGGCTTCCCCTTGGAGATTTTGTTCTTTGAGGAAGGCTCGCCTTACTCTCTGTACGGTCAGACCATCATTGAGGGCAAGCAGGAAAGACAAGCGGTCAGAGAAGTGTTCGCATTCCTGACCACCACACTCAACGAGGAGCTTTGCGCATACTATTATCCCGAAAAGATTTTCAAGGATAAGGACTACGAGCTTGCAAACTTCCCCACGAGCGTCAAGTACGCCGATATGCAGGTGGAGAATGCGGCTGCATACAAAGAAGAACTTTTGAAAAAATGGACACACTAAACATGAGTAATTGTAAGCTTTCCATTCAGAACGTTTGTAAACAGTATCAAAATAACAAAGCCGTTGCGCTGGATCATATCAGCGTGGACGTCATGGAAGGGGAGTTCCTTTCCATCCTCGGCCCCTCGGGCTGCGGCAAGACCACGCTTTTGCGCATCATCGCGGGACTTTTGGCACCCGATAGCGGAAAATTGCTGCTCGACGGCAAGGATATTACCAACGCGCCGCCCGCAAAGCGCTCGCTTGGCATCGTATTCCAGAATTACGCGCTGTTTGAAAACATGACCGTGCTGGAAAACGTGACCTACGCCGCTTACCTGAAGGCCAAGCGCGAAAAGAGCGCGACTAAGGCTGAGATAACCGCGCGCGCCATGGAGCTGCTCTCGGAGCTGGGCATTGCTGATTACGCCAAGAAATATCCCGCCTCTCTTTCGGGCGGTCAGATGCAGCGCGTGGCCATTGCGCGCACGCTGATCTTAAATCCCGATATCATGCTGTTCGACGAGCCCGCATCCGCTCTGGACGTGGCAACCAGACTGCAGCTGCGCACCGTGATCAAGGACATTCAGCGCAAGTTTGGCACGACCATGATCTATATCCCGCACGACCAGGAGGAGGCGTTTGCCATGCCCGACCGCATCATGGTTATGGACACAGCCAAGATCAGCCAGATCGGTACGCCTGCCGAGATCGTGGGTGCACCCGCCAACGATTACGTCAAAAGCTTTGTGGTGGACAATCTGCAAACCAAGATTGATTCGCTGAGCATGGCGTTGGGGAAGAGCGTATGACGGCCACGGTGAAAAAACGCCCGCAGAACGCGTGGGCGGTCAAGACCTTGGTGGCAGCGGTGCTGTTTTGCGTGGTCGTGCTGCCTATTTTGGCCATGTTCGTGCAAATCACGCCGGCAGACGTCAAGGACGTGGTCAGCGGCGCGAATTTCGGCAGCGCCCTTTGGAACTCGCTGCGCTATACCACCGTTGCCACGCTGATCGTGGTGGTGCTTGCGTATCTTTTGGCGCTTTGCACCGCACGCGTGGATATCAAGGGCAAAAAATTCCTCAATATTATCCTGATCCTGCCCATGCTGATCCCTTCGATCTCGCACGGTATGGGGCTTCTGATCCTGTTCGGACAGAACGGCATTCTCAAAAATACGATCGGTTGGACGCTTGATATTTACGGCGGCACGGGTATCGTGCTGGGCTCGGTGATGTACGCGCTTCCCGTGGCGTATATCATGCTTGCCGACGTGCTTCGCTACGAGGATATGTCTGTATACGAGGCAGCCGAGGTGCTGGGGCTTGGCAAGGTGCGCACTTTTTTACGCGTCTCGCTGCCGTATCTGAAAAAACCGCTGATCGCTGCTGCGTTTTCCACCTTTGCCATGATCGTGACCGATTACGGTGTACCGCTGATGGTAGCGGGAACCGATAATTATACCGTTTCCACGCTGATGTATCAGGCAGCCATTGATCAGCAGAAGTTCGGTCGCGGCGCGGTTTACGGCGTGATCTTGCTCATTCCTGCCGTGGTTGCTTTCCTGGCGGATCTGCTTGGCAAGGAAAGAGGACAGGGAACCTTCGTCAAAAAAACGCGTCCGGGCAGTACCAAGCCTTTGCACCGCGTGCTGGCTTATGCGTTTTGCGCGCTCATGTCGCTGTTCGCGCTGCTGCCGATTGCCGTGTTCGTCTTTTTGTCGCTGGTCAAACGGTATCCCATTGACCTTTCGCTGACCGCGGATAACTTTGCTTATATTTTCAAGGGACAGGGTGCTACCTATCTGACCAATTCCTTGCTGATCGCGCTGATTACCGCGTCGGTTGGCGTTGCGATCGGGTTTGTCACCGCATATCTGTCCGCCCGTATGCGCTCGCCGCTTTCGCGCGGGCTGCACCTTCTTGCCATCAGCTCGATGGCGATCCCGGGTATGGTGCTGGGTATTTCCTACGTCATGACCTTCGCGTCAACGCCGCTTTACGGCACGCTGCTCATCCTGGTCATGGTCAATACCGCACACTTTATCTCCTCGCCTTATCTGATGATGTATAACAGCTTTGGCAAGATGAACCAAAACTTAGAGGCCGTGGGACAAACGCTTGGCATCGGCCGCGTGCGTATGCTTTTGCGCGTCTTTTTGCCGCAAAGCGTGGGGACCTTGGCAGAAATGTTCTCGTATCTGTTTGTCAACAGCATGATGACCATTTCCGCGGTGTCTTTCCTGGCCAATACGCAAAACAAGCCCATTTCGCTGATGATCAGCCAGTTCAACGAGCACAATAACGAGTACGTGGCCGTGGTGTCCATTCTCATTCTGGTGGTCAACGTGGCAGTCAAGATAGCGGTCGAGCAAATCAAAGCGTTTGCCGCTCGACGCAAATAAATATTCGGAGTAAGACATGAAACTGACCAAAAAACAATTTACAATTCTGGTTACCTTGGAGGCTGAGAGAAAGAGCAAATCGCAGCGCGAGTTAGCAGCAACTACCGGACTTTCCGTGGGAACCGTGAATAAACTCGTGGCAGAGCTGAGCGAGCAGGGAATGATCTTAGACGGTGTGATCACCGAGGCGGGAATCGCAGCGCTGGAGCCTTATCGCGTCAAGCGCGCCATTTTCATGGCTGCGGGCTTTGGCTCGCGCCTTGTGCCCATCACGCTCAATACGCCCAAGCCCTTGGTGCGCGTCAAGGGTAAGAGAATCATTGATTCCTTGCTGGACGCGGTGGTGTCTGCGGGCATTGACGAGATCTATCTGGTGCGCGGATATCTCTCCGAGCAGTTTGATCAGCTGCTCAAAAAGTACCCCACCATTACCTTTATTGAAAATCCCGTGTATAACGAGACCAATAATATCTCATCGGCATACTGCGCACGTCATCTGTTCAGGAACGCCTACGTGTTTGAGTCGGATCTGCTGCTGTATAACCCCAAGCTGATCACCAAATACCAGTATGAGACCAATTATCTGGGCGTGCCCACCGAGCGCACCGAGGACTGGTGCTTTACCACGGGCGCGCAGGGAACGATCAAAAAAATGGCCTGCGGCGGCACGGATTGCTTCCACATGTACGGCATTTCCTATTGGGATGAAGAGGACGGTGCAAAGCTCGAAAAGGACATCGAGCGCGTTTACAATACCCCCGGCGGCAAGGAACGCTACTGGGATCAGGTCGCGCTGGACTATTGCATTGAATCCTATAACGTGCGCGTGCGCGAATGCTCCTTCTCGGATATTGTCGAGATCGACACCTTCAACGAGCTCAAGCAGATTGATACCAATTACGCGATGTAAATAAAAACGGCAGATGTCTTGTGCATCTGCTGTTTTTGTGTTATAATGAACACAATGAACTTGCGGAGGCGAAGTATGAAAATTTTATCTATCGGCAACAGCTTTTCCGAGGATGCGCAGGCGTATCTGCATGCGCTGGCTGAGCAGAGGGGCATCGATCTGACCTGCGAAAATCTGGCGATCGGCGGCTGCAGCCTGCAAACGCATTGGGAAAACGTATCGGAACATAAAAAAGAGTACCTTTACGGTGTCAACGGCACGTGGGTGGCGCATCCGGTCACGGTCAAGGAGGTCATCGAGGCAGGGAAGTACGACGCTGTTACCTTGCAGCAGGTCAGCGGTTTTTCGGGGCAGTACGAGACCTATCAGCCCTATTTGAATCATCTTGCCGCATACGTGCGCGAAAAGCAACCCGGTGCAGATCTGTATTTCCAGCGCACCTGGGCATACGAGATTGATTCTCCGCACGGGCATTTCCCGTTCTATGATTGCAACCAGCGTAAGATGTACGACGCGCTTTGCGCTGCATCCGAACAGGCCTGTCTTGTTACGGGCGCGACCGTCATTCCCGCAGGCACGGTCATTCAGACGCTGCGCGAGACGGTTCCCGCGTTTGACTATGCGAACGGGGGAGAATCCTTGTGCCGTGACTCGTTCCATATGTCGGAAACGTACGGCAGATACGCCGTTGCACTCTGCTGGCTGGCAACGCTGACCGGCAAAAAGGTCGAGCCCATGCCGTTTGGCGAGCTGGACGAGACTCTGATTGCCGAGATCGCAAGAGTGGTCAACGAGGTTGTGTTTGGAAAATAAAAAAGAAAAACCGCTCTTGCGCTCCTTCTCATAAGGATGTTTGTATTTTGTAGGGGCGATTCACGAATCGCCCGCTGAAATACGCAAAACAAAAACGGGCGATTCATGAATCGCCCCTACGGACACACATAAATTTCGGCAGAGAACTTGTTTTCTC
>JAZNYL010000097.1:0-2718 GCA_045594445.1 Eubacteriales bacterium | reverse complement strand
AATCCTCAAAACGTGTACCACGTTTTGCCTTTCAAAAATCAGCAATTTGTTGCAGATTTTTGAAAGTTCGACTACGAAAACATCCACACGGGATGTTTTCTCCGCTCAGGATGACACGAGGGGTATTGCGCTTTTCCCGCTTATTCCGCAGCCCCATCGGGCTGCTTTTCTTTACAATACGGATGCAATCCTCTCGATGGCTGCGGACATGCCGCCCTCGCCCGAGACGGTCACGTTTGCGTAACGCTCATAAAGCGCGGTGCGTTCGTCGTATAAATCGCGCAGCGTATATCCTGCGGGCATGATGACACCGCGGTGCGCGTAGTCGCCAAGGCGTGCCGCCATTTCCTCGTACGAGATTTGGATATACACGATCTTACCGAGTGTGCCCAGATGCGCCATGGCATCTTGGCTATACACCGCGCTGCCGCCCGTGGCGATAACCGCATCGGTGGCCGTCATGGCGCAGTTGACCTCGGATTCAAGCTCCAAAAATGCCTCGTTTCCGTGCTCCGCGATCAGCTCGTGCAGCAGCTTTGAATGCTTTTTTTGAATCAGCAGGTCGGAATCAATGAATTCCAACCCCAGCTTTTTTGCAAGCAATACCCCCAGCGTGCTCTTGCCACACGAGGGCATGCCGATTAAAATGATAGACATATGGGACTCCTTTGGAAACGCTTTTGTAGGGAAAGATATCATCTTCCCGCACGCGAAAAGGCGGATCGGCGTTCAGCCTCAAAATCGCTTTCGGGCGGGAGCATGATATGCTCCCCTACAAACATTGGTATATGATGCGGGCGATTCTTGAATCGCCCCTACGGACGTTGGTATTTTGCGCAGGCAATTCTTGAAGCGCCCCTACGAGATGTCAGATAAAAAATCTCACAACCATGACGGCGGCTCATCCGGGATAGGCGGGAATTCGCTGGCCGGATCGGCCCACGTGCCGCCGCTCATGGGGGCTTTGCCCTCTTGCGGGCGCGGGGTATCAACAAAGACAAAGGTGGTTTTGCCATCCTTCATTTTGAGCTTTGCCGTAAAGCTCTTACCCGATTTTTGCGAGACAAAGCCGTCCAGCACCTCGGTCTCGCCGCACGCGATCAACTGTTTGGCAATTCCTACCGAAATGGTCTTGCCGCAAATGTAGGTTCTGATCTGGAAGGGGCACCCTTCCTTATATCCCGCGCAGACGTAGCCGTACTTGCCGCGGAAGATCTCCTTGCCGCACATGGGGCAATCTCCGATACGGTCACCGAACATGCCGATATCGTTGTCCGTGCCCACGCCCTCGTGCTGTGCGCGGAAGATCGCGCCGATCTCGCGCTCTGCAAGCCCGACCGCGTCACCGATCGTAGACTGTCCGCGGAATACCTGCTTGAGCGCACGCCCCATCTCGCACGTCTTGTATTTGTCCATGCCGATGCCCATACGATCCAAGGATTCCACCAGATAAATGCCGCCGGGGAGAATGGTATACACGTCCTTTTTGAGTTGAATGTAGCCAGAGTTGCGCGCGTTGTCAATGATGCCCGTGCGCGTTGCCTCGGTGCCAAGCTCCACGCCCTCCAGCATGGCCTTATACTCGGCTGCGTCGTTGACGCCCATGCTGTCGGCAAGCTGCGCTGCCTGCTCGTCGTCCGCCGCCTTTTCCTCACGGAAGGGATTCTTCAGATAATTCAGCAGCGTTTCGGTGGTATAGTGCTTGGGCGGCGTGGTCTCCTTCTCGGTCGGCTTGAAGACGTGGTTGACCTTGTCGCCCTTCTCAAGTCTTGGCAGCACCTTGTCCTTGGCACCGCCGTCGTCGTATTTCATCCAGCCGGGCTCTAAAATGACCGTGCCCTTGAGCGAAAACTCCTCAAAGTTGCCCACCTTGACCGTGATCTCGGTGCGCTCGGCAAGGCAATCCTTGGCGCAGAACACCGCCACAAAACGGCGGAACACGGTGGAATATACCTGATTTTCGGCCTCGCTCAACCTGCCCTTTTCGGGGATCTTGTAGGTCGGGGTGATGGCCGAGTGCGACTCGATCTTGGAGTCGTCAAAAATCTTTTTACTGTCCTTGAAGGTCACGGGGTAGCCTATCTTGGCAATGCCCGCAAGGATCTTTTTGACCTTGTCCTTCTCGGCGGTCGCCAAGTACTCCGAGTTGGTTCTGGGATAGGTCAGATATCCCTGCTCGTACAGCTTCTGCACGATCTCAAGGCTATCCTTCATGGGCATTTTATATTTCTTTGCCAGCGTACTTTGCAGCTTGGAAAGCGAATACAGCTTGCCCGGCATGATGGTGTCCTTTTTGCGCTTGACCGCGGTAACCACGGCGTCCGCCTCGTTATACGCGCGGCAAAGCTGCTCGGCTTTTGCATATTCCTCGGGCTTGAACTTGGTCTTGCCCACAAGCTCGACCACCTCGCCGTTTGTCTGCTCCTTGCTGGCGATCACGCAGTATTTCCCGGGCACAAAATTCTTGATCGCCATATCGCGCTCGTAAATGGCGCGCACGATGGGCACGATGACTCGTCCGACGCGCATCAGCGAGCCGCATTTGAGCGTGGCGTAGCGCGTCAGGTTGACGCCGTATACCGCAAACACTTTCTTGCCGTGGATTTCACGCTCCTCAATTTTGCTCGATAACGGTAAGTTACACTCTGGCAATACTTGGAACAAAAGGTCTTCTGCTGTGCGACCCTCATCCCACTTGATATTATCTACCAATTCATC
>JAZNYL010000096.1:0-18170 GCA_045594445.1 Eubacteriales bacterium | reverse complement strand
TGGGAGCGGAGCGGGGGGGGTCCAAACCGTGGGCGCTTCGCCAAAAGAAAAGCCCTACCGCTGTTGGGGTAGGGCTTTTCATTTGGCGGAGAGACAGGGATTTACGAACCCATGTTTGCGCCAACAGTTGTGCAAATCATTCGGGAAACCTGCGCAAACCATGCATGTCGCGCCGCACAGCGTCGCTTATGCGAGGGTTCAAACGGTGAACTTTCACGATAAAAACCAAAGGGAGATCCTTGAGGATCTCCCTTTGGTTTTTATGGCGGAGAGACAGGGATTTGAACCCTGGTACCCGGTTAGAGGTAACACGATTTCCAGTCGTGCGCCTTAGACCACTCGGCCATCTCTCCGTATTCTGTTGACGACCTGTATATCATATCACAGAAATTTGCGTTTGTCAAGCACAATTTTCAAAAAAAATCAACTTTTTTTAATTTGTGACAAAAGGGGGACATTTCCGTGACGGGCATTGCCCGTCACGGTGATATGTCAGCGTAAGTTATGCGTTCTCAGCGATAAACTTTTCAGCGTCCTCTGCCTTGAGTCTCTTGATGCCCTCGGTGGGGTAGAGGGACTGCTCGCCGCCGTTGGTGTACACAAAGTAGTGACCTGCGGGGGTCTTGAACAGAATCTCCTCGTAGCCTGCGGGGTCACCGTAGTAGCCGTAGGTCTTCTTGACGATCAGAGTAGCGGCTTCGGTGTCGTACAGGACTCTGCCGATCTTCTTCTGCATGGTGGTTTCTCCTTCCGTTAAATTTCTTGTCCTTTTTTGTTTCCTGCAATATCATATCACAACATTGCCAAAAAATCAAGAGGGAAATCATGAGAATTGCAAAAAAAGTTGTGAAAATTTTACGAAATCGCCGCGCATGCTTTGTGAAAAGCGTCAGATATCGGCGTCTTTGATATATTGACTGCCTTTTTCTGCGATAAACACCTTACGTGCGGCCAGGTTGTCGCCAAGCAGGGTATCGAACATGATATTGGTTGCCTCTGCGTCGGTGGGTGTAATGGCGATCAGACGGCGCGTGGCGGGATTCATGGTGGTCTGCCACATCATGTCGGGGTCGTTTTCGCCAAGACCCTTGGAACGCTGCAGCGTATATTTCTTGTTGCCGATCTTCTTGAGGATCTCTGCCTTTTCAAATTCGTCGTATGCGAAATAGGTCTTATCCTTGGTTTGGATCTCAAACAGGGGAGACTCCGCAATAAACACCTTGCCTTCCTGCAGAAGCGTGGGCAGCAGGCGGTAGAACAGCGTAAGCAGCAGGGTTCTGATCTGGAAGCCGTCCTCGTCCGCATCGGTACAGATGATGATCTTGGACCATTTGAGCGCGTCGAGATCAAATGCGGTCAGATCTCCCTTGACCTTTTTGCCCTGAATTTCCACGCCGCAGCCGATGACCTTGAGCAGGTCTGTGATGATCTCGCTCTTGAAGATGCGCTCGTAGTCGGCCTTGAGGCAGTTGAGCGTCTTACCGCGCACCGGGATGATGGCCTGGTATTCAGCGCATCTTGCCAGCTTACAGGATGTCAGTGCCGAGTCGCCCTCCACGATGTAGAGCTCGCGGATGTTCACGTCCTTGGTGCGGCAGTTGACAAACTTTTCCACGCGATTGGCAATGTCGATGGTGCCGGTCAGCTTTTTCTTGATATTGAGTCTTGTTGCGTCTGCGGATTCGCGGCTGCGCTTGTTGACAAGCACCTGTGCGGCAAATCTCTCTGCTTCAAGCGGATTTTCGGTAAAGTAAATGTCCAGATTCTGGCGCAAAAAGTCGTTCATGGCCGAGTAGATAAACTCGTTTGTAATGGACTTTTTGGTCTGGTTTTCATACGAGGTACTGGTCGAGAAGGAGTTGATGACCAGTACGAGACAGTCGGCAATATCCGAGAACTGGATCTTGGCCTCGTTCTTGTTATACTTGTTGTTGTTTTTCAGATATTTGTCCAGCGCGAACACAAACGCGGATTTGACCGCTCTGTCGGGGGAGCCGCCGTGCTCCAGAAAGCTGGAGTTGTGATAATATTCCAGCGCGTTGACCGTATTGCAAACGCAGAAAGAGAAGTCGGCCTTGACCTTATACATGGGCTTGTCCTCTCTGTCCTTACCCTGCGTTTCCATGTGCCAGAGCACAGGCTGGGTGATGGCCGCCTCGCCAACCATTTCGGAAACGTAGCCCGAAATGCCGTTTTCGTAGACGAATCGCTGCTCGGAGAAGGTCTTGTCCTCCTGCTCAATGTAAAGCACAAAGCAGATGCCGGGATTGACCACCGCCTGGCGGTGCAGGGTATCCACGTAGAAATTATGGGGAATGTTGATGTCCGTAAAGACCTCAAGGTCGGGCTTCCAATGAATGATGGTACCCGTACGCTTCTCGCGGCGCTCGAGCTCGCGCTCTGCAAGCTCGGTGACCGGCTCGCCCTTCTTGAAGCTGATGGTGCGCTCGTATTTGCCGTCGTAAGAGGTAACGGTCATGAATTCCGAGCTGTACTGCGTGGCGCACGCGCCAAGGCCATTCAGACCAAGAGAATATTCGTAAGCGGAATCTCCGCTGTTGTTGTCGTATTTACCGCCTGCGTACATTTCGCAGTAGATCAGATACCAGTTATATTGCTGCTCCTTCTCGTTCCAGCCCAAGGGTACACCGCGTCCGTGGTCCTCCACGGTAATGCTCTTGTCGCGGAACACGCGCACCGTGATCTCGGAGCCGTGGCCCTCGCGCGCCTCGTCTACAGAGTTGGAGAGAATTTCAAAAAAGGAGTGCTCGCAGCCGTCCAGACCGTCCGAGCCGAAGATAACGCCGGGGCGCTTACGGACGCGATCCGCGCCCTTTAAGGCTGTGATACTTTGGTCGTTATATTGCTGCTTTGCACCTGTTGTTTTACTTGCTGCCATGTATTCCTCCGTCACTAATATATATCCAATCTATATTATAACATTTTTTTCTCATTTTGCAAAGGGTTTTTTGGGAAAATATTTGTACAGGGCGAAAATATTCGGGGAATTCTATTGCAAAATGGGAGATAAAGCAGTATAATTATAATGAAATAATATGGGATAGTATGGATTGTGAGGTGTTTGCATGAACGATACTTCCGTTTTGTCGGCAATTCGCAGCGGCACGTGCTGCCTGCTTGGCTTTGGCGTGTCCAACATGATGCTGGCAGACGTTCTTTTTGAGCTTGGTGCCGCGTGCATACGCGTTTATGATAAAAAGACTCCCGAGCAGCTGGGCGCGATCGCGCTTTCGCTGCGTGAACGGGGCGTGGAATTTTTCTGCGGGGAGAATTATCTTGAAGCCTTAGACGGTGACGTGATCATCCGCTCGCCCGGCTTTCGCCCCGACAGACCCGAGATTGCGGCAGCCGTCGAGCGTGGCGCTTTGCTGACCAGCGAAATGGAGCTTTTCATGGCAACCACCAAGGCGCGCGTGATCGGTGTGACGGGCAGCGACGGCAAGACCACGACCACCACGCTGACCTGGCACCTGGTCAAGGCTTACTTAAAGGCGCGCGGCTACGGCCACGCCTACGTGGGCGGCAACATCGGCACGCCGCTCATGCCGTATTCGGCCGAGATGACAAAGGACGATTTCGCCATCGTGGAGCTCTCCAGCTTTCAGCTGATGACCATGCAGCGCGCACCCGCGTGCAGCGCGATCACCAATTTAAGCCCCAACCACCTGGACTGGCACACCGGCATGGACGAATATATCGCGGCCAAGAGCCACATTTATCAGGGAATCGGCGCAGAGATGCTGGTGACAAACCGCGACAACGCGCTTTGTATGCAGCTTGTGGACAGCGCTCCCGTGCCCGTCGTGCTGTTTTCTTCCGGATTGCACGACTATGAGAGCATTATGCAGGGTAGAGAAGGCAAGGCGGTATTTATCCGCGACGGCATGATTATCTGTTCGGACGGCGAGTGCGAGCGAGAAATGCTGGCGGTTTCGGACATCAAGCTGCCCGGCATGCACAACGTGGAAAATTACATGACCGCCATTGCGCTGACAGAGTCGCTGATCACGCCCGAGATGGTCGGAGAGCTTGCGCGCAGCTTTGGCGGCGTGGAGCACAGATTCGAATTCGTGCGCGAAAAGGACGGCGTTAAGTTCTATAACAGCTCGATCGACTCGACTCCCACGCGCACCGCGGCCGCACTTTCGGGTATTCCGCCCAAGAGTGCGTGGGTGATCTGCGGAGGATACGACAAGCATATTCCGTTTTCGCCCTTGGCAAAGGTGCTGCGCGAGCGCGCGCTCGGCGTGGTGCTGACCGGTGCAACGGCCGATAAGATTGCCGCGGCCTTGGACGAGTGCTGTGAGGGCGACCTTGATCTGCCCATTCTCAGGCAAGATGATTTTGCCGACGCGGTTCGCTGCGCGGCAGCGCATGCCAAGGAGGGTGAGATGGTGCTGCTGTCTCCCGCTTGTGCAAGCTTTGATGCGTTTGACAATTTCGCACATCGCGGCCGCACGTTTTGCAAGATAGTCAATGAATTATAATAGAAGAACAGAGGAAAAATTATGGATCTGAAAGCATTGATCACGTCGCTTTGCGGCCTTTATTCGGTATCGGGCGCAGAAGCGGCAAGTACACAGGGCGCAGAGCGCATTCTCTACGACCTGTTTGACGAGCATGTCACGGACGGCGTCGGCAACCATGTCTTTATCAAGCGTTGCGGCCGCAAGAACGCCCCCAAGATCTTACTTGACGCGCATTTTGACGAGATCGGTATGATGGTCACCGATATCACCGAGGACGGCTTTGTCCGCTTTACCAACGTAGGCGGCGTGGATACCCGCATCCTGCCCGGTGCAAGACTGATCATTTACGGCAAAAAGAACGTGGAGGGCGTTGTTTGCGCCATGCCCACAAAGCTGCTTGGAGGCGATCCCGATGCGCTGCCCGAGATCGGACAGCTGTATCTGGATACAGGCTGGAGTGCACACGAACTCAAAAAAATGATTTCGATCGGCTCGTCCATCGGCTTTATGCCTACCTATACAAGCCTGCTTGGCGATCGCATCGCGGGCAAGGCGTTTGACGATAAGGCCTGCGGCGCTTGCATTGCGCACGGCGTGGGCGCGGTCAAGGCCGAGGATATGGCGGGCGACGTCTATTTCCTGTTTTCCGCAGGCGAGGAGACCAGCATGCTGGGCGCTCTGACCGGCGGCAGCAGCATTGCCCCCGATTACGCCATGGTCATTGACGTCACGCACGCAGCCACTCCCGAGACGGGAGATCTGCCGCTTGCAAGCTTTGGCAGCGGCGCGGTGCTGGACTATGCGCCCATTACCAACAGAGCGCTGACCAACATGGTCAAAACGCTTCTGACCGACCGGGAGATTCCGTTTAGTTGCGGTGCATCGGGCGGCAGCACGGGCACCAACGCAAACAGACTCTGGTTGACGGGTGACGGCGTGCCCAGCGTGCTTGTCAGCCTGCCTATCAAGAACATGCACTCGTCCACCGAGGTGCTGGATCTGCGCGACGCGCAGGCGGTAGCCGACGCGGTCAGCGCGTTTATCTGTTCAAAGGAAATCGGGGAGGAGTTTGCAAGATGAAATATTACGGACTTGAACTGATCGAACAATTATGCCGCGAGTTTGGCCCTTCGGGCTGCTGCGATCCAGTCAGAGAAGCGCTGGTGGAGCAGATCACCGACGCCATCGACGACTACTTTGTGGATCGCGTGGGCAACGTGGTTGCCAAGGTATGCGGCAGCGGCGAGGGATACAACGCCAAAAATCCCAAAAAGGTGCTTGTTTGCACCGGCATGGACGAGGTTGGTATGATCATCAACCGCGTGTCCGACAAGGGACATCTCAAATTCAGCCTTGTGGGTGATATCGACGCAAGGTGCCTTGGTGGCAAGAGCCTGTTGGTTGGCGACGGCAATCGCGCCGTCAAGGGCATCGTGGCATCCAAGGCGATCCATTTGCAAAGCCCCGAGGAGCGTCGCAAGCTGACGCCTGCACGCAAGATGTATATCGACATCGGCGCAGAGAGCGCGGACGAGGCAAAGGAATACGTGGACGTTGGCTCTATGGCAACCTTTGATACGCCCTTTGAGTGCTTTGGTGAGCAAAAAGCGTTTATGCGCGCAAAGGCCTTGGAATCCAGACTCGGCTGTGCAGCCATCATCGAGCTTTTGCGCATGCTCAAATCGGGCAGAGTCAAGCTGCCTTACGATCTGTACGTGGCGTTTACCGATTGCTCGCAGCTCACTTTCAGCGCAGCGCGCGTGGCCGCAGCTCGTGTCAAGCCGGATTTTGCCATGATCGTTGAGGCAAGAGAAGCACTGGATTATCCCGGAGTTGCAGAGAGCACCAGACTTTGCGCACTTGGCCGGGGTGTAGCGATCGCGTTTGCTGACGGTTGTGCCATTTACCACAAAGAGCACACCGCCGAGCTGCGTGCCTGCGCACAAAAGAACGGCATTGCAGTACAGGCCGTGTGCGGAACGCCTCGCGCACAACTGGGAGGCTCGGTGCAGCAGGGTGCACATGGCGTGCGTATGGTCTCGCTGGGTTATCCCGTCAGAAATCTGCACACCCCCGTGCAGGTTGCCAAGGTTTCGGATTATTATGCGGTAAGAGATCTTTTGTTCTCTTACGTCAAAGAGATAAAGGAGTAAATTATGCTGACTAAATTAAAGCATCTTGTAAACGTCAGCGGCATTTCGGGCAGAGAGGCTGCCATTGCCGCAAAGATTTCCGAATATATGACCCCCATTTGCGATAAGGTCTATACCGATGCAATGGGATCCTTGATCGCTTATAAAAAGGGAACGGGAGAAAAGAGAAGAAAGATCATGCTGGTTGCGCACATGGACGAGATCGGCTTTGTTGTCACGCACGTAGAAAAGAACGGCATGCTCAGACTCGCGCCCATCGGCGGCATTCATTTCTCGGCATCCGCATTCTCCGAGGTCGTGTTTGAAAACGGTCAGCGCGGCGTGCTGGTACCCGAAACGGGTGTCAAGCCCAACGACTGGACTTATGACAAAATGGTGGTGGATATCGGTGCCAAGGACGCGCGCGACGCGGAAAAGCGCGTTGCCGTCGGTGACTTTTTCTCCATGGCCCCCACTGTTATCAAGCTCTCGGCACGCAGAATTGCGGGCAGACCCATCGACGACCGCATCGGCTGCGCCGTCATGATTGAAATTGCCGAGAGACTACAGGAAGAACCTTGCGCAGACGACGTATATTTCGTCTTTTCCGTACAGGAAGAGGTTGGCGTGCGCGGTGCAGGCCCTGCAGCAGAGCAGATTTGTCCCGATTATTGTATCAACTTTGACGTGACAGGCACGGGTGACACCATCGGCGCAAAGCCCATGGCCTGCGAGCTGGGCGGTGGCGCTGCCATCAAGGTCAAGGATAGCTCCGTGCTTTGCCACAAGGGCGTGACTGACAGACTGGTCAAGCTGGCCCGCGAAAAGGGATACAAGTATCAGATGGAGATTCTGACCGCGGGCGGCACGGACACCTCTGCCGTACAAAAGAGCGGCACAGGCGTCAAGGCAGGCGCGATCTCTATTCCCACCCGCTATATCCATTCGGGCGTGGAGATGTTTGACCTGGGTGACACCAGACTTTGCGTGGAAATTACGCTTCTGTATCTCCATAGCGATAAAAAAGAATAAATTGCGCAAAATACAGGGGGAAATATGGAATTTTCACAGAGAATATGGGATCTTGCGGCCGAGGCGGAGGTGGCGCTTGCACCTTGCTTTGCGCGCATTGACAAGATCTCATTCAATAATACGCAAAAGATCATGGATGCCTTCCGCGAGCACCGCGTGGGCATGACCATGTTTGATTCTACCAGCGGCTACGGCTACGATGACCGCGGCAGAGATACGCTGGATGCCATTTGGGCGGACGTTATGGACGCCGAGGCTGCCTTTGTGCGCCATCAGATCGTCAACGGTACGCAGGCGCTGACCATCGGTCTGTTCGGTCTGCTTCGTCCGGGTGATGTCATGCTCAGCGTTGCGGGCAAGCCCTACGACACGCTTGAGGACGTCATTGGCATCACGGGTAAGGCGGGCGACGGCTCGCTTGCCGACTTTGGCGTCAAGTACGACCAGGTCGAGCTGACAGATGCGGGTGAATTTGACTTTGCCGGCATCGCGGACAAGCTTGCTTTGTACGGCGAGAGCGTCAAGGTGGTGTTCGTGCAGCGTTCCAAGGGGTATCTCAACAGAAAAACGCTGTCCTGCGCGCAGATCGGTGAGCTGGTCAAATTCGTCAAGGCAAGATGCTCGGCATACGTGGTGGTGGACAACTGCTACGGCGAATTTACCGAGGAAAAAGAACCCACCGCCTACGGTGCGGATATGATCATCGGCTCGCTGATCAAAAATCCCGGCGGCGGTATGGCAGAGACGGGAGGCTACATTGCAGGCACGGCACGTGCCGTGGAGCTTGCAAGCTACCGCCTGACCTCTCCCGGTGTGGGATGCGAGGTGGGTGCAACCATGGGGCAGAATAAGAGCCTTTACAAAGGTCTTTTCTACGCGCCTCACACGGTTGCGCAGGCACTCAAGACCGCACACCTTGCGGCATACGTATTTGAAGCACTCGGCTTTGCGGTTGAGCCCCGCTGGAACGAGCAGAGATACGACATCATTCAAACGGTCATCACAGGCTCTCCCGAGGGACTTTGCGCGCTTTGCCGCGGCATTCAGGCGGGCTCTCCCGTGGATGCGTACGTCACTCCCGAGCCGTGGGCAATGCCGGGCTACAACGATCCCGTTATCATGGCGGCAGGTGCGTTTGTGCAGGGCTCGTCTATCGAGCTGTCTGCCGATGGACCTCTGCGTCCGCCCTATACCGCGTATTTCCAGGGCGGTCTGACCTATGAGAGCGGTAAGATCGGCATTCTTTCGGCGGCCCAGAGTATGCTGAAGGAGGGAAAAGCATGAGAAGGATCAGAATGATTGCAGCACTTTTACTGCTGGCTCTTGCGTGTGGCGCGTTTGCGGGCTGCTCCAAGAATCAAGCGCCCACGGGTATGATGGACGTGACCTGTGAGGGGGAGGAATTTATCCTGTACGTGCCCATGACCTGGATCTCCAATTCGCGCAGCGGCGTATCGGGTGCGTACTACACCACAGCCGACCACTCCGAGCAAGGGGAGGAGCTGGCGCGTCACAGCAAATATTGGACCATCACCGCGCAAAAGGTAACCGATGCGTCCGAGAGCATTGACGCGTACTGGGAAAAGCTGAGCGCGTATTATAAGCAAACCTACGAGGCGTTCGTTGTGCTGCCGCATAAGGCTCCCACCGAGGAAAAGCCCGAGGGGCAGCTCTATCGCCAGACCTCGCTGGATATCTATGGTGACGAGGCAGGCATGTGCGCTGCGCAGGCCTACGTGTTTACGGCTAAGGTCAAGGAGTTTGCTCCCAATAAGGAGCTGAGCGAGCAGCAGGGCATGAGCTTTACGCGCAAGTATTGCCAGGTCATTGCCAAGGCACCCGACGGCACCGGTTTTTTCGTGCTGACCTATACGGCAAGAGAAGAGGACTACGATACCTTTATTGACAGCTTTATCTACGAGATTCCCGACGAGACCGTGGTGGGCGAGTTCATCATTCTGAACGAAAAGACGGCAACCACCGCGCCCAAGCTGTTTGAGGATCCCGATACCGCGGACGATATGATCCCCGCATCCACGAGCGAAATGCCTTACCGCTTCTACGTACCGAGCGACTGGCGCGTGGGACATACCACCGAATATCCTTCGGCATACGCACCGAGCGGCAGCGCAAACGTGACCGTGACCATCTACGTGCCTTCCAACGAGGCGCTGAGCGTGGATGCTTACTGGCAGGGTTACTGCCTGCCCGAATACGAGGCGGTGTTTGATTCGCTGACTGTTTCCGAAACGGTGGGCGAGGGCACCATCGGCGTGCAAAAGGACGCCAAGAATGCTAAGACCTATACCTTTGACGCAAGCATTGGCGGTAAGGATTACCGCTATGCACAAACCGTGATCGTGCATTCCAGCCTGATCTATGTCGTCACCTATACCGCTCTTGCCTCGGACGGCAGCTTTGAGCAGTATATGGATGACTACCAAGCAATGCTGGATCACTTTACATTCCGTTGATATGAGTACGATTTATTTGGATAACAGCGCGACCACCGCGCTTTGCGATGCAGCCAAGCAGGCAATGCTTGCGGCCATGGAGTGCTACGGCAATCCCTCCTCCTTGCATAAGGCAGGCCTGGATGCCGAGCACATGGTCAAAAAGGCGCGCGAGCAGGTGCTCTCGGCACTTGGCGTGCGCGGCGGCGCGGGACAGGTGTATTTCACCTCGTCCGGAACAGAAGCAAACAATCTGGCCATTCTCGGCAGCGCGTATGCAAAGGAACGCCGTGCAGGCGGCCGCATCGTCACAACCGAGGGCGAGCATTCCTCTGTAGAAATGGTGCTGCGCGACCTTGAAAAAAAGGGATTTGACGTCGTCAGGATTCCCACGCGCGACGGCGTGCTTGATATGGACTTTGCAAGCAAAGCCATTACCAAGGATACGCTGCTGGTTACGACCATGATGGTCAACAACGAAACAGGCGCGCTTTACGATCTTAAATCGCTGTTTGCTCTGGCAAAGAAAAATGCCCCGGGCGTGGTCACGCATTGTGACGCGGTGCAGGGCTTTATGAAAACGTTTTTTTCTCCCGCAGCCATCGGCGCGGATATGGTAACGGTCAGCAGTCATAAAATCCACGGCCCCAAGGGCGTGGGTGCTTTGTACGTCAGCGCCGAGGTGCTTAAGGCCAAAAAGCTGATCCCGGTCACGCTGGGCGGCGGCCAGGAATCGGGTATGCGCTCAGGCACCGAGAATACCATCGGCATCGCGGGATTTGGCGCGGCTTGCGCCAAGGCACAGAGCAGCTTACGTGACGATCTGCGGCAAATGAGTGCTTTGCGCACCTATTTTGAAGGCAAGCTTGCGGAGATTGGCGAGATTACGCTCAATCTGCCGCGCGCAGGTCGCGCACCGCATATTGTGAACCTGACTCTGCCCGATATCAAGAGCGAGACCATGCTGCATTATCTGTCGGGCAAGGGAATTTACGTTTCCAGCGGCTCAGCCTGCTCCTCACACGGACACGCCACCTCGCGTGCCTTGTCTGCATTCGGACTTTCAGCCGAGAAGGCGGATTGCTCGTTGCGCGTCAGCCTTTGCCCTGCGAATACACATGCCGAGATCGACGCACTTTGCGCAGCCCTTGATACGGGTGTGCGCGAGCTTGTCAGAATTCATAAATAAACATATATGAAAGGAATTGCTATGAAAACCATTCTCAGAACCATTCTTTTTCTGCTTTGCGGCGTGATGCTGGTCAGCGCAGTTGCTTGTAATGACGGCAACGCTGAAGAATCCGGCGAGCAGAGCACGACCGAGCCGGCCGAGGACGCTACCCAAGGTGAGCAGACCGAAACCGAGCCTGAGACAACCGAGGAAGTGACAACCGAAGAGCCCGATATCATGATCGGCGAGATGCTGGATGCAGCTTACGCTGCCGACTTTACCGTTTCCAAGGTGTTTACCTCGGATATGGTGGTGCAGCGCGGTGAAAAGCTGCGCGTTTGGGGCTGGGCACCCGAATCCGAAAACGGCAAAAAGGTCTCGGGCGAATTCATGGGCATGTTTGCCGAAGCCTTGATTGAAAACGGCGAATGGACCATTCAATTTGGTGCAAAGCTGTCTGCTTCTGCCGAGCTTGGCAACGCCATGAGAATTTACACCGATTCCAAGGAGGTCGTATTCAACGACGTGCTGGTGGGTGACGTTTATATGGTCATCGGTCAGTCCAACGTGGCGTATTCCTTTGGTAACTATCTCTCTGCGTCCAGCACCGACAGAGAGAACTACGGTGCAAACATGATCGACGAATCTCTGCCCATCCGTCTGCACTACAACACGCTCAACGAAAATGAGGCGCACGGCTATCCCGCAAGAGGCACGACCGAGGTTTGCCCCGACGTGGTGCATAACCGCACCTGGGAAAAGCCCAACTCAACCAGCGTCAACCGCTTTACCGCGATCGGCTATTGCTTTGCATGGAATTTCGTGCAGATGACCGAGGGTAAGGTGCCCGTGGGCGTCATTGAAATCGATGGCAACGGCCAGCCCTTGGGTGCATTTTTACCCAACGAGGTGGCTGACGCCACAAAGTCCGACCGCTGGAACGAAAAGCAGGGTATTTACGTGCCCGAGGGCGTCAATGCGATCTGGGCAAGATATATGTATAACCATTACATGTATCCCTTTGAAAAGTACGCCATGGCAGGCCTTGTCTGGTATCAGGGCGAGAGCGACTTCCAGCGCGCACACGCATCGGAATTCATTGAACGCTTCTCTGCGTTTATGACTTATATGCGCTCCACGCATAACGTCACCAACCCCGATTTTGCGGTATATCTGGTAGAATTTCCCACCATTTATGAAAAGCATCCCGACCATAAGGGAGATTGGCACTATATGGATCTGGGCTTGATCCGCTGCGTGATCGGTGCAATTCCGCAAACGCTGTCCAACACCTATCTGTCCGTCTCGTCCGATCTGTGGGCAGACGATACCTATTTCAACAGCCTGCATCCTGACTGCAAGTTTGGCCAAGGCCAGCGCCTTGCAAAGCTGGCGGCAGCCGTGCGCGGTGACGCGGGCAGCTTGGAGAGCGCAACCGGCCCCATTTTGGAATTCGTGGAATTCTCGGATGATTACAAAACGGCTGTATTGACCTTTACCAACGTAGGCGAGGGACTGACGACCTCGGACGGCGGCACGACTGTCAACGGCTTTACCTTTATGAGAACGTCGTACACGGTCAACAACAAAAAGGGTGCTACCACCTCTGCCGAGATCACGGCTCCCAATCAGATTACCGTGACCTGCTCGGCAAGCATGAAGAACGGCGTGGTTTATAACGGCGTTGCCAACAACTTCTACGGCGAGCAGATCAACCTCTGCAACAGCTACGGCAATCCCGCAGGTGCGTTCTTTGCAGCTCCTACGGAATAAAAAAGAAAAAACGCTCGTGTCAATGTGTGATGTTCTTATCGGAGAATTTGAAATAGGGGTATGGGCTTAGCCCGAAGCATTTGTTATTCAAATGCGAAACTGGCGATAAATGCAGATGACGCTCTATAGCCTCCCTCCGAGAGGGAGGGGGACCACGAAGTGGTGGAAGGAGCCTGCGTGACTTTAGGTTCAGCATAACTTCATTGTCACGCGCTCTCCCTCAGTCGCCTTCGGCGCCAGCTCCCTCCCGGAGGGAGCCTGCCTTCGCTCCTTCTTCTGCCTATATAAATAAAATTCCCACAAACCGTAAGCTTCGGTCTGTGGGAATTTTTTGTTGCTGTGTTTTCTCCGTTAAGAACAGCAGAGAAAGCACGAGCGTTTTTTCTGTTTGCGACTGATCAATACTTGATGATCTTAAGACCGCCAACCAGGGGCAGATCGAAGAACTTGCCTGCAATGTTACCGTAGATCACGATAACGCCCAGGAATACGAAAGCGATCTGGCCAAGAACGGGGATGATGCCGATGAAGCTCAGGATGAACATCCAGATAGCCTGGTTAGCCAGGTAGCTCAACAGTGCGGAATCCTTGTCCTTGTTGCGCAGGATCAGCGCGATGATGAAGCTGATCAGAGGGAAGAAGTAGCTGAGGATGGACAGAACGATGGTCCATGCACCGCGAGCTTCCTTGTCCTGATCGGTGAATACGTTGGTTGCAGTATTCGGAATCTTCAGAATAAATTCATCAAAACCATTGAGTTGCATAATAAATTGCCTCCAATTTTTACTTTGACTGTTACGTCGGTTGTTCAATTATAAACTAATTTTTGCGATTTGTCAAGCATATATGAGATATTTGTCACGTTTTGTTTGTCCGAATTGCGTACAAATTGATATCCCATGCCGGAAAATAGCGAAATCTGCGCAAAAATAGCCGATAATCGGGGTTGAGCTCGTGCACAAGCTGCGGAAGCGCGTAGAGGTCCTCGCTGCGATGGTAGCAGGAAACCAGCAGTGCGGGAGCGTGCGCGGCAATGGTATCGCGGCAGCCGAGCAGCGCCTTTTGCTCCGAGCCTTCCACGTCGAATTTGATATAGTCGCAAGGGGCACCTGCCAGAATTTTGTCCACTGATCTTGCCTCGATCTCTTTGATTTTGCCTGTACGAGGCAGCAGCACGCTTGAAGTATTCTGTGCAGCACCTGCGTTGCGGTTGCCCGAGGCGTCGAAGTAAAGCACGGTGTCCGTATCCCACGCGGCATACTGCAGGGGGATGACCTTGAATCGCGTCTCCTCTTGAGCATATGCGCAAAGCTTGCGATAGTTGCGTGCATCCGGCTCAAGCGTGTAAATCGTTTGCATATTTTTTGCATAGGGCGCAAGCGCGCGAGCCGAATCGCCGTTGTAAGCACCCAGATCCACCACGGTTTTGAATGTGTGAGAGGGAAGTATTTCGGTAAACGATTCGTCGGGATCGCTCTCGGCGTCCAGCAGATATTTCAAATCTCCCGTCAGCTTATAGGAAATGATGCAGTCAAAAATCCGCACCGATTCCCGGTCGGCAAGCAGCGCGCGCGCCGCGTCAAATTGCTGCTTGTGCGATATGTAAAAGTCCGTGTCAAAGAGGTTGTCGCCAAACACGGGGACGTCGGGCGCGTAAAGCTCGCATTCGCCCGCGATGCGCAGGATGTTTTCCATCACGTCTGGTAAGGACGACGCAAACGAGAGCAGAACGATCATGTTGTCTGCGCCGTATTTTTGCTTGGCTTCGCTATAGGAGAGCACGCGCTTTGAGTGGAACGAGTGCCCGCGCACAAAGCCGTCGCTTGCAAAAAAGTCCTCTATGACGATGCCCTTGGCATCAGCTACGGCTAAGATTTTATCCGCACCGTTGCCCATGCCGTACATGACCACGTGCTTGGATGTATTTTTCAAGTATTCCCACAGATCGGGATATGCGGAATATGGCATGAGATGTCCTTTCTTTTGTTGACAAATAAGCTTGATTATGCTACAATTATATCATAATCTTATGCTTTTGTAAAGGAGTTTATTATGGCTTGCTTGTTTTGCAGAATCATTGAGGGAGAGATCCCTTCCAAAAAGGTGTATGAGGACGAATACGTCTACGCCTTTCACGATATCGCACCCATGGCACCCGTGCACGTGCTGCTGATTCCCAAGCAGCATCTTGATAGCGCGGACGCGGTTACGGCAGAGAACAGCATATACGTTGCCAAGATCTTTGAGGCGATCCCTGCCGTTGCCAAGGCTTGCGGCCTTGAAAACGGCTACCGCGTCATCACCAACTGCGGTGAGGATGGCTGCCAGAGCGTAAAGCACTTGCATTTCCACCTGCTTGGCGGCAAAAAGCTGCCCGAAACTCTGGGGTGAGCCAATGAAGGATACAAGATTTGCCGAGGTGCTGGCAGGGAACGAGGCGAATTATCTGCTGCCTTTTTATTGGCAGCACGGCACGCACCGTGATCGCATCCCGGCACAGATCAAGCGCATTTACGAGAGCGGCTGCCGCGCGCTTTGCGTGGAATCCCGTCCGCATCCCGATTTTTGCGGCCCCGAATGGTGGGCGGATATGGACGTCATTCTGGCCGAGTGCGAAAAGCGCGGCATGAAGGTCTGGGTGTTTGACGACAAAAGATATCCCACGGGATACGCCAACGGCCTGATTGAGGCCAAATACCCGCATCTGCGCCAACGCGAGATCATTGAGGAGCATATTGACGTGATGGGCCCTGCACCCGAGACCGCGTTCCTTGTCAGTAAGACCTGGGAGGACGACGAGATTCTGGGCGTGTACGCCTTCAGACGAACTGACGAGGGTGAGCAGACCACGGGCGGATATATTGATCTGACTCCCACGCTGACCGAGGGATACGCATATTTTGACGTACCCGAGGGATTTTGGCGCGTTTATATTTACACCAACACGCGCAGAGGCAACCGCGGAAACTATATTGATATGGTATCCGAGGAATCCTGCCGCGTGCTGCTTGAGGCGGTTTACGAGCCGCATTACGAGCACTATAAGCACTATTTCGGCAATACGCTGGTTGGCTTTTTCTCGGATGAGCCCTCGTTTGGCAACAGCATGGCCACCCGTCACCCCGTGGACCCCTGCGGACACGAGCGTCCCGTGGGCACGGTGGGTATGGCGCTGCCGTACAATCCCCGCGTTATTGAGATGATGAGCCTTGAAATGGGCGAGAGCGCTCTGCCTTATATGGCAGAGCTGTGGTTCTGGAGCGAGCATGCGCCCACCACGCGCCTTGCCTACATGAACGCCATTACTGCGCTGTATCGCGACAATTTCGGTTATATGATCGGAAATTGGTGCCGCGAGAGAGACGTGATGTATATCGGTCATATCATAGAGGACTATAACTGTCACGCGCGTCCTTCGGTTGGTGCGGGGCACTATTTCCGCGCCCTGGAAGGGCAGGATATGGCAGGCATTGATATCGTGCTGCACCAGGTGCTGCCCGGTATGGCGCATCACATCCATAATGCAAGCCTGAGCTCGGGCTTGACCGATCCCGGATTCTATCACTACGTGCTCGGACAGCTGGGCGCATCGCTTGCGCACCAGTATCCGCAAATGAAGGGAAGAGCCATGTGCGAGGTGTTTGGTGCGTACGGCTGGGCCGAGGGCTGCACCATGATGAAATGGCTGATCGACTTTTTGCTGGTTCGCGGCATCAATCATTTTATCCCGCACGCATTCTCGCCCGATTATCCCGATCCGGATTGTCCGCCGCACTTTGGCGCAGAGGGGCACGATCCGCAGTTTGACGGCTTTACCCATCTGATGCATTATACAAACAAGGCTGCACACCTGCTCTATGGCGGCGAGCACGTGACCTCTTGTGCCGTGCTGTACCACGCCGAGGGTGAATGGATGAACCAAAAGGGCGAGTACACCTTTACCCAGGTGCCCGCGCAGGCACTTCTGGACGCGCATTTGTGCTACGACATCGTCTGCCTTGAAATGCTGGAAAAGGCAGAGATTGCAAACGGCAAATTGCTTGTAAACGGAGAGGCTTACGGTGCTCTGGTCGTTCCTTACGCAAAGAAGATCCCCGAGAGCTTGCGCAAGTGCGTCAACCGTCTTGCCAAGGCAGGCGTTCCCGTGCTGCATTGCGGCGGCAAGGCTGAAGGCGTTTGCGGAGAGCAGGTAACCAAGGAGCAGCTGCCTGCACGCATTTGTGAGCTGGGACTTGCCGATATCCGAGTAGAGGGCGATTGCCCCCTGCTGCGTCACTACCACGTCACAAGAGACGGATGCGACGTCTTTATGCTCTTTAACGAGGACAGCGTCAAGACCGCGCGTGCCACGATCACGCTGCCCGTGCAGGGTGCGTTTGCAAGACTGCGCATGATTGAGGACGCTGTTTATGCAGATAAGACCGAGGACGGTAAGATCACGGTAGAGCTGTTGCCGGGGCAATCCGAGATTCTGGTATTTGGCGGCGAGGTTGTGGGAGAAAAGCTGCCCACAGCGCCCAAAGCCCAGGTTATTCTGACGCCCGAATATAAAATTGAGCTGGCAGATTCTGACGATCTGAGTGCTTTCTACGACTATAAAACCACCGATCGCCTTGTCAGCCTGACCTCTGCAGGTGAAAAGCCCTCCTTCTCGGGCATTGCGCGCTATACCTTTACCCTGAAATCAGAAAAGGTGGCAGAGAATACCGTGCTGGATCTCGGCCGCGTCGGACACACCGCCCGAGTTTTCGTCAACGGCAAATATGCAGGTATCCGCATCACGGCACCCTATGCCGTGCCGATCGGGGCGTTGCTTGTTGAGGGCGAGAATACCGTGACGGTTGAGGTGGCAAACACCTTGGTTGGCAAATCAAGAGATCAATTCTCGCATTGCCTGCCCATTCCTCCGTCCGGCTTGCTCGGCCCTGTCAAGTTACTTGAATACTAAACAAAAAAGCGCAGCCCGTTGGGGCTGCGGAATTAGCGGTGAAATCCGCGCAAAACAAGGACTGTATCACACGGATGCAGTCCTTAATTGTTTGTTTTAAATAGTTGTGGCAGGCGCTGGCGAACGCAGTTCGCCCCTACGAGTGTTTTTGTTTTGGGTTTCGTTATCGTA
>JAZNYL010000095.1:0-18642 GCA_045594445.1 Eubacteriales bacterium | reverse complement strand
GGGCGAATGATGTTGCCCCTCGTAGATCCTCAAAACGCTGCAAGCGTTTTGACTTTCAAAAATCAGCAATTTATTGCAGATTTTTGAAAGTTCGACTACGAAAACATCCACACGGGATGTTTTCTCCGCTCAGGATGACACGAGGGGTATTGCGCTTTTCTCTCTAAATTCTCAGCCCTATGGGGCTGACTCTTTTAATTTGTAAACTCATGTTCCTTGACGTAGTCGATAAAGGTTCTCAGGCTCTTGGACATCCACTTATTTTTATGGTAGATCAACTGCTTCCAGACGTCGATATTGAGATCACGCACGTCCAGATAGCAAAGCTCGCCTGACTCTATCAGTGGTGCGGTAACAAAATCCGGCAGATACGAGATCATATCGTTCTGTACCAGCACCGAGGTAATGATATCGGTGCGGCCAATCTCCAGCACGGGCGTGATATCCAGTGATTTCTTTGCAAGCTCTCTGTCAAACACGCGGCGGTAGCCCTGACCGTATTCGGTCAGCACAAAGGGCTCGTTGATGATATCCGCGACGGAAAGATTCTTGACGCTCGCAAAGCGCGAACGCGAGGACGCCACGAAATGCATGGGCAGCTTTTGCTCCCCCGCAATCACGTAATCCTTATGGTACATGCGGCGATCCAGCGTAATGATCACGTCCGCCTCGTTGTGGTCAAGCATATCCAGCATGTGTCCCGTGTCTCCCGTAGAAAATCGGATTGAAATACTGGGGTACCTTGCGTGAAAATCCGAATAGTGCGCTGAAATCATTTCCTCGCACACCGAATCCGGCGTAACGATATGAATATTTCCCTTGCACTCCTCGGTATCAAGGCTCTCCTTGAAATCCTCGGTCAGCGCGCGGATCTTGTGCGCGTAGCTCACCAGCTCGTGGCCACGCTCGGTCAGCGTGATGGTGTGATTGATGCGCTCAAACAGCATGCACCCCAGCTCCTCCTCCAGCTGCTTGATCTGAAACGAAACGGTGGATTGCGAATAATCCAATGCCTCGGCCGCCTTAGTGAAGCTGCCAAGCTCGGCTACGTGAATAAAGGTGATTAAATTTCTGAGTTCCATACGCCCTCCATGCATCGATATTTTCGATAGCAATGATCAAAACCATTCGCTTGACTAATGCACAGAAGTATTATATACTATAGACATGGAAAAGTCAAGCAGATATTTCGCCGAATTTGGGAGCTGACTTGGCAAAAAACACACAAGGAGTTTGATCATGAAAAAGACGTTATCCCTCATCTTAGCCCTCATTCTTTGCGCATGCAGCTGCATCGCGCTGACCTCCTGCGACACAGGCAAGGACGACGGCAAATACACCATCGGTATCGTACAGTTGGTTGAGCACCCCGCTCTGGACGCTGCAACCGAAGGCTTTAAGAAAGCAGTCATTGACGAGCTTGGCGAAGAAAATGTGGTATTTGATTATCAGAACGCGCAGAACGACGCCAACACCTGCTCCACCATCGTTAACCAGTTTGTTTCTAACAAGGTTGACCTGATCATGGCAAACGCAACCCCCGCGCTGCAGGCAGCATCTGCTGCTACGGCAGAGATTCCGATCCTGGGTACGTCCGTTACCGAATACGGCGTAGCACTTGAGATCAAGAACTTCTCGGGTACGGTTGGCGGCAACATCTCGGGCACTTCTGACCTCGCACCTCTTGATAAGCAGGCTGCTATGATCACCGAATGGTTCCCGGATGCAAAGACGGTTGGTCTGATCTACTGCTCCAAGGAAGCAAACAGCCAGTATCAGGTTGACGTTGTCAAGGCAGAGCTGGAAGCAAAGGGCCTGACCGCGACGCTCTATCCCTTCACCGACTCCAATGACCTGGCACAGATCTGCACCACCGCTGCCGATAACTGCGACGTGATCTACGTTCCCACCGACAACACCGTTGCCGAGAACACCGGTATTATTGATAACATTTGCGCACCCAAGAAGGTTCCCGTCATTGCAGGCGAGGAAGGCATTTGCAAGGGCTGCGGTGTCGCTACCCTCTCGATCAGCTACTACGATCTGGGCTATGCAACCGGTAAGATGGCTGCCAAGATCCTTAAGGGCGAGGCCGACATCTCTACCATGGCGATCGGCTATGCCGAAACTCAGACGCCCAAGTACAACAAGCAGATCTGTGATGCACTTGGCATTACTCCTCTGGAAGGCTACGTAGCCATCGAAGACTAAAGAATAAATCAAGGCGCAGAGCCGGAGCGAAGAAATTCACTCCGGCTGCCGCCTGTTTTTGAATATCTATTTTATGAGGTAAAAGACATGCAAATCATAGAACAACTGCTCAGCGCCCTGCCGGGATCGGTCTCACAGGGCTTGATCTGGGCGATCATGGCCATCGGCGTCTACTTGACCTACCGCATTCTTGACGTGGCCGACCTGACCGTGGACGGCTCGTTTGCTACGGGCGGTGCGGTGGCCGTCGTATTGATCCTCAAGGGCTGCAATCTCTGGCTGGCCATGCTGGCTGCCTTTGCAGCGGGCTTGATCGCGGGTGCGGTCACCGGACTTCTGCACACCTTTATGGGCATTCCGCCCATTCTTGCGGGCATTTTGACACAACTCTCGCTCTATTCCATCAACCTCAAAATCATGGGCAAGGCCAACCAATCCATCAACGTCAACCAGACTGATCTGCTGGTCTCCCTGCGTTGGGTCAAGGACTTCGCCTTCCACAATCCGCTGATCACGGTGGGACTTGTGCTGCTGGTGCTGATCGGTCTGCTTTACTGGTTCTTTGGCACCGAAATGGGCTGCTCGATCCGTGCAACCGGTATCAACCCCAACATGAGCCGCGCGCAGGGCATCAACGTCAACTTCAACAAGGTACTGGGCATCATGCTCTCCAACGGCCTGGTGGCGTTTTCAGGCGCGTTCTTGGCACAATATCAGGGATTTGCCGACGTCAAGATGGGCCAGGGCTCGATCGTCATCGGCCTTGCAGCCGTCATCATCGGCGAGGCGCTGTTTGGAAAGATCTTCAAAAACTTCGCATTGCGTCTGCTCTCGGTGGCATTCGGCTCGATCATTTACTATATCGTCATTCAGACGGTCATCACGCTGGGCTTTGACGCAAATCTCTTAAAGCTGCTCTCAGCCGTGATCGTGGCCATCTTCCTGGCTATCCCGCATTGGAAAAGACAGTATACGCAGTCGCACATGAGAAAACACAAAGGGGGTAAGCAGCATGCTTGATATTGTTGGCGTAGAGAAAACGTTTAACCCCGGTACGGTCAATGCCAAAAAGGCACTGAACGGTCTGAATCTGCATCTGAACGACGGCGATTTCGTGACGGTTATCGGCGGAAACGGTGCGGGCAAATCCACCATGCTCAATATGATCGCAGGCGTTTACCCCGTGGATTGCGGCAGCATCGTCATTGACGGCGTCAACGTCACCAAGCTGCCCGAGCACAAGCGCGCCAAATACCTCGGCCGCGTATTTCAGGATCCCATGACCGGCACGGCAGCCGACATGCAGATCGAAGAAAACCTTGCGCTTGCCGCACGCCGCGGCGCACGCCGCACGTTGCGCGCGGGCATTACCGCCAAGGAGCGAAAGGAATACAAGGAGCTGCTCAAGATCCTTGACCTCGGCCTTGAGGAGCGACTGACCGCCAAGGTCGGCTTGCTTTCGGGCGGTCAGCGACAGGCGCTGACGCTGCTGATGGCCTCCATCAAGAAGCCAAAGCTTTTGCTGCTGGACGAGCATACGGCCGCGCTTGACCCCAAAACGGCTGCCAAGGTGCTGGAAATCTCGGACAAGGTGATCAAAGAAAACGGTCTGACCGCCATGATGGTCACACACAACATGAAGGACGCCATCGCTTACGGCAACCGCCTGATCATGATGCACGAGGGCCGCATCATTTTCGACGTTTCGGGCGAAGAGAAAAAGGCCTTGACCGTGGAGGCCTTGATTCAAAAGTTCTCCCAGACCAGCGGTCAGGAATTCGCCAACGACCGTGCGTTGTTAAGTTAAAATGATGATCAACCCCCGACCTTTCGGTCGGGGGTTGAGTTTTTGTCACGTGCTCACAATCTTAATATCTTAATTCCCCTGCGTTTTTATTGACATTGTTTTTGTGTAGTGCTATGATGAAAGCAATCACACAAGGAGGAATTTGGCATGCAGCTCTGGACGCCCGCACATCTCAAAACCCTGTTGCCCGCGCTGGTCGTCATGGTCGTGCTGACCGTGCTCTTGCGCCTTATCTTGAAAAATAAGCCTCTGCGCGTGCGCATGATTCCCTTGCAGGCCATCGCAATCGTGCTGCTTTTGCTGGAGATCGGCAAGCAGATCTCGTCCTTTTTGCGCCCCGAGGGCTACGACCTCTACCACATTCCCCTTCACTTTTGCTCGATCATGCTGGTCGCGCTCCCCGTACTCGCCTTTTATCGCGGCAAGCATGTGCGGCTGTTTTCGGGCGTTGCCTGCGGCCTTACCGCCGCGGTCTTTCTGCTGACCGTTATCTACCCCGACCTGATCTATTCGACATGGGATATCGAACACTATTTCCAAAGCTATTTCGCATTCCACACCGTAACCTTCCACAACTTGGTGCTCTTTGCCTACATGCTGCTGCCTGCGCTGCAGCTGCACACCCCGGGTAAGGGTGAGGTGCGCTGCTCGGCTGCCTTTGTGGGCATCTACTGCATCATCGCGGGCATTGCATCGCATCTGCTGAGTACCAATTACAACAACCTCTACCGCTGCAACATCCCCCCTTTGGAAAGCGTGCGCGTCATGGTCAGTAACGCAATCGGCTACGTACCCACGCAGATCCTTTACGTCCTGGTGGTCACCTGCCTTGACGTTGCCTTTGTCATTAGTGCATACTACTTCTACCGCCTTTGCCGCAAGCTGCTTGGCAAAAAGGCCATGCCCAACTGAACAAAAAAGCTTGATACATCGGAATGCAGAATTAGCGAAAAATTAACACGGAGATTGATTTTGGCACAATCTCCGTGTTCGTTTTTTCACTTGTAAAGATATCAACCGTAGGGGGCGACGTCCTCGACGCCCCGGGCAGGCATATAGAACTTGTTTCGTTGCAAGAAGATTTGTTTATGTAGGACTGGGCGTCGGGGACGTCGCCCCCTACAACTGTTTTTTTGCGTATCTCGGTTTATTGTTTTGACAGCAACGGGTATGATTCACCCTCATTTTACCGTTTATTCCGCAACCCATGTGTCAAATCTTTTTTGTTGACAAATACGCTTTGATATGCTACAATCAAATCAATAAAACATGGAGGTTTTGCTATGAGAATCTATACAACCGACTATATTACGGGCAAGCAGCTTGAAACGCTTGGTATGGTGCAAGGCAGCACGGTGCAAAGCAAGCACATCGGCCGCGATATCGCCGCAAGCTTTAAGACCATTGTGGGCGGCGAGCTCAAGGGATACACCGAAATGATGGGCGAAGCACGCAAAAAGGCTACCGATCGCATGATCGAGCAGGCAGAGGCTATGGGCGCGGATGCCATCGTCTGCGTGCGCTACGCCTCCTCCGCCGTCATGGACGGTGCTGCCGAGATCATGGCGTACGGCACGGCTGTCAAATTTATCTGATCACACGGGAGAGCCATCTTATGAGAAAGTATTTTGAAGATTTTTTTGCCGAGTTTTCTTATTCGGCTGAGGATACCGCACACCTGCTGGATGCCTATGACAAAATCTGCGCCTGCGACGACGCCCGCACGCCCTTTGAACGCGCGTATGCCGCGTACGTTGCCAATCTCAACTGCGACTGGGGTGCTCTGATGCGCGAAACGCAGGCGGCAGGCAAACTTGTGGACGTACACAACTACACCACCGATCTGCTGCTCTTCATCATGCTCTCGAAGCATCTGCGTGAGCTTTACGTCGAGCACGGCATAGATCTTGCCATCTGGCACGATTCCATGCTGGATCTGCGCTATAAGTTGGAGGAATGCCGCGCCGTTTACGGCATTTGCGGCTCTTTTGTGGGCGGCTGGTTCCCCGGATTTTACAATCTTACCCGCTTTGCGCTGGGCAGATTGCAGTTTGAGCTGGTTGATTCCCCTATTGAATTTGCAGGAAACGGTATCACGCTTGCCAAGGGTCAAAAGGTGATCAATATGCACATTCCGCGCTCGGGTCAGCCTCTCTCGCCCGCACTGTACGAGGATTCCTTTGCGCGCGCCAAGGAATTCTACAAGGCAACCTTCCCCCAAGATCAGCCCGCGCCCTTTGTGTGCCATTCCTGGCTGCTCTACCCCGACACGGCAAAATTCGTGCCGCCGCATCTCAATACCTACAAGTTCCTCTCGGAATTCACGATTATGGAAAGCAACCACAACAACGGCGAGGACCTCTGGCGTCTGTTTGACACCATGGAGCAGCACCCCGACCGTCTGCCCACCGACACCTCACTGCGCCGCGCATTCGTTGCGCATCTCAAAGCAGGCGGCAGAGTCGGTTACGGCTTTGGGATTCTGTTCCGCTGATCAAGGGATACGATGAGAGACTATTTGATTTGGTTCTTGGGGGATTTTGCGTACGATCCCACCGACGCTGCGCATCTGCTCGCTGCCTACGACGCGGTCATGGCCAATTTTGAGGCCAAGCAGCAATTTGAAAGCGCAATTGCGACGTACCAAGCCAATATTGACTGCGATTTTGGTGCGCTGACTGCGCAAAGCAAAAAGGCGGCGCGACTGGCTGACGTACACAATCACACCACCGATCTGCTCCTGTTCATTTGCATGTCAAAGCACCTGCGAGACGTGTACGCCAATCGCGGCGTGGACGACGCGATCTGGCACGATTCCATGCTGGATTTGAAGTACAAATTAGAGGAATGCAAGCTTGTGCGCGGCATTCGCGGCATGTTCGTGGCCTTCTGGATGCCCGGTTGGTTCAAAATGACGCGCTTTGCGATGGGGCGTTTGCAATTTGAGATCGTGGATTTCGGCCGCGAATACAGCAAGGACGGCATTGTGCTTGAGAAGGAAAGCAAGGTGCTCAATATGCATATTCCGCGCTCGGGGCAACCGCTTTCCCCCGCACTTTACGAGGATTCGTTTGCACGCGCCAAGGCGTTTTTCGGGCCACAGCTGCCATCTGATCAATGCCCCGACGGCAAAATCCCCTTTGTGTGCCATTCCTGGCTGCTTTATCCGCGCATGACTGAATTCGTATCCGAAAGCAGCAACGTGCTGCGCTTCATGAAAGAATTTGAGATCCTTTCCTGGGACGACAGCGACGGCGAGAGCCTCTGGTGCCTGTTTGACACCAACGAGCGCAATCCCGATCGCCTGCCTACCGACACCTCGCTTCGCCGCGCCTTTGTCAAAAGGCTGAAAAGCGGTGGCCGCGTTGGCTGGGGATACGGTATCCTATTCCGATAATCTAAGGAGAAAGACATGAAATACACTTGCACAGACGACTTTTTCGCGCACGCAGCCACCAGGCAGCGGCTTTCGCGCGAGCAGGAGCTCGCTTACGCACAGCAAGCAAATGCAGGCGATGCGACCGCCAAGCAGGCGCTGACCGACAGCTACCTGCCCGTGCTTGCCTCCTACCTCAAGCGTTACGTCAAAAAACCCTCCCTGCATCTCGTTTATCTCGGCATTCAGATGCTGGACAAGGCTGTCGCGTCGTTTGATTTTTCCCAAGAAAATCCTTCCTTTTCCAAATATTTAGGCCAAGAGGTCAAAAAGCTGGTAACACGCTATATTGCGGACAACCCCAACAGCTGACTCTCACAGGGCGAAAGTTTTTGATCAATCCACCTCAACGCAAAAAACGCACGATGCGAATGCATCGTGCGTTTTTTATCAATCAAAAGCAGATTAGCCGAGCTTTGCGCCGTTAACCTTAACGCCGGGGCCCATGGTGGAAGCCACAACGCAGCTCTTGATGTACTGACCCTTTGCTGCTGCGGGCTTTGCCTTGATGATGGCACCCAGCAGAGTGTCAAAGTTCTCCTGCAGCTTCTCAGCGCCGAAGGATGCCTTGCCAATGGGGCAGTGAATGATGTTGGTCTTGTCAAGACGGTACTCGATCTTACCTGCCTTAGCCTCGCGAACTGCGCGAGCTACGTCGGTGGTAACGGTGCCTGCCTTAGGAGAAGGCATCAGGCCCTTAGGACCCAGAACCTTACCCAGACGGCCGATAACGCCCATCATATCGGGAGAAGCGATTACAACGTCAAAATCAAACCAGTTTTCCTTCTGGATCTTTTCAGCGTACTCAGCGCCGCCAACGTAATCAGCGCCTGCATCAATAGCAGCCTGAACGTTGTCACCCTTTGCAAAAACAAGGGTTCTTACGGTCTTACCGGTACCGTTGGGCAGAACGACTGCGCCTCTGACCTGCTGGTCAGCGTGACGGGAGTCAACACCCAGACGAACGTGTACTTCTACAGTCTCGTCAAACTTTGCCTTGGAAGTCTGGCATACCAATGCAAGAGCTTCTGCAGTATCATAAAGCTTGGACTTGTCGATCAGCTTTGCGCTGTCGGAATACTTTTTACCCATCTTTGCCATTTCGCCATACCTCCTTCTTAGTCTTCAACCACAACGCCCATGCTGCGTGCGGTGCCTGCGATCATGCTCATAGCAGCTTCGATGCTGGCAGCGTTCAGGTCGGGCATCTTGGTCTCTGCGATCTTTCTGACCTGTTCCTTGGTGATCTTTGCAACCTTATCCTTGTTGGGCTTTGCCGAAGCAGTTTCCAGGCCGCAAGCCTTCTTGATCAGAACGGGTGCGGGAGGAGTCTTGGTGATAAAGGTGAAGGAACGGTCTGCATATACGGTGATGACAACGGGGATCGTCAGACCGATGTCATTCTTGGTTCTTTCGTTGAACTCTTTTGTAAATACGGGAATTGCAACACCGTACTGACCCAGAGCGGGACCTACGGGAGGCTGAGGAGTAGCCTTACCTGCGGGCAGCTGCAACTTGATATACCCTAATACTTTCTTTGCCATTTTTACTTAACCTCCATATGTGGTACTTTGTGCGGGAGAATTGCAGAATTTTTCTCCCTCCCACTGTTTCTGTCCGGGCACGGACAGAGTTGTCCTTTTGGACAATGATCCTTTTTGGCGGATCTTAATTTGCCGGCTTGATCATGGATGCATCAAGCTCGACAGGCATGTCACGGCGGCCACGCTTGACCAGAACCGTCACGTTCTTCAGGTCGTCCGAGATAGACTGGACAACACCGGAGTAGCCCTCGAACAGGCCGTTGACTACCTCTACCGTATCGCCGACGTTGAAGGACAACTTTACCTTGACCTCTTCAATATTCAGCGCCTCTACCTCTTCAGGAGTCAGAGGAGTGGGACGGGATCCGGGGCCGACAAAGCCGGTCACACCCGTGATGTTACGGACAGCGTGCCAGGATTCATCGGTCATGACCATCTTGATCAGCACGTAGCTGGGGAAGATCTTGACCTCGGTAATCTTTTCTTCGCTTCCGCTCTTTTCCACAACGGTTTCCACAGGCACTCTGACATCGAAAATCAGATCGCCCAGGCCGCGGTTCTCAACGATTTTTTCCAGGCTGGTTTTTACTTTGTTTTCGTATCCCGAATAGGTGTGCGCCACATACCATCTTGGGCCTACGTTCATAGCATCGATATCGCTCATCGCTCAATACCTATGCAATTAGTGGAACAGTCCTACGATCAGTTCCAACAGGCTCTTCTGGAACCACAGATCGCCACCGGTGCTTGCACCGCCGAAGATCTTTTCAAGTACCAGGTTGAACAGGAAAATCACCAGAGTGATGATTGCAACCACAAGCAGTACTACCAGAGTATTCTTGCGGGTGTCCTTCCAGGAGCTCCATACGATTCTCTTCTTCTCGCTATTCAGCGCGCGCAGGTACTCACCTGCTTTTTCTCTCTTAATGATGCAGAATACGCCGCCTGCGATCAAACCGACGATAACCAGACCCCAAACTACGATCTTGGTTACATACAGAACGCTCTTGCCTTCCTTATTGGTGCGAGTGAAGTTCTTTTCCCAGAAGTTCTTCTCGTTCGCAGTCTCTTCCTCATGATCATGACCTTCATGTTCATCGGTCGTAGCTGCCTCGGTGGAAGCCTCTTCCGTGGTCGCCTCTGTCGTTACCTCGGTGGTTGCAGCCTCGGTGGTTGCTTCCTCCTCAGCGAATACGCCTACGGTAAACAGAGAAAACGCGAAAACAACTGCAAGCAAAAGAGCTAAGAGATTTCTTCTTGTGTTAAAAGCAGTCATTATCTCTCCCCCCAGATTACTTTGTTTCTCTGTGAAGAGTGTGCTTGCGGCAGAATTTGCAGTACTTCTTGAGCTCGAGTCTGTCAGGGTCGTTCTTCTTGTTTTTCTTGGTGTTGTAGTTTCTCTGCTTGCACTCGGTGCATGCCAGAGTAACCTTGACTCTTACGTCATTAGCCATTTGTTCGGCACCTCCCATTAAAATTTATTTGGTTTTTTCCGTTATACACGAAAAAACCCGTGTACCTCCCTCTGAAAACGGAGCACCCATTTAACCCTTTCGGGCGGCGCAAAATAGGCGCAATAAAAAAGCCCTTTTGCAGAGGTACGGCTATTATACCACCAAATGCAAGGGCTTGTCAAGAGGTTTTTGAATATTTCTACAATTTTTTTGCTATATTTTTATGAAAAGTGCCAAGAACGAACGCTCCCCACCCAAGATCCTTCGCGTCGCGCGCTTTGCGCGCTCGCTTGAGGATAGCAGAGGGCGGGGCTACTGTGAATTTATGCGATCACTTCTGCGCTTTCAATGACGATGGGAGAGACCGGCACGTCGTCGTACCAGCCCACGCTGCGCGTCTTGGTGGCAGCGATGGCGTCAACCACCTCGATGCCCTCGGTCACAGCGCCGAACGCGGCATACTCACCGTCCAGGTATCCTGCATCTGCGTGCATGATAAAGAACTGGGAGGACGCGGAGTTCTTGACCTGGGTTCTTGCCATGGAGATCACGCCCTTTGCGTGGTGCAGATCGTTCGCGGCAAAGCCGTTGGAGCGGAACTCGCCCTTGATCGACTTTGCGGGCTTCTGATTAAAGCCCTCATCCATGCCACCGCCCTGGATCATAAATCCGCGGATAACGCGGTGGAAGATCAGGCCGGAATAAAAGCCCTCGCCCACCAGCTTTACGAAATTGGCCACCGTTTCGGGTGCCTTATCGGGATACAGCTCAACCGTAATATCTCCATACTCTTTGATATGCAATACAACCTTGGGATTGCTCATGATAAATTTCTTCCTTTCGTTATATATGATGTGTTTTTCATTCCGATCTGCTCCGCGGGCGATTCGTGAATCGCCCCTACGGATGATTACGGGATATTTTCAAATTCATACGCCGCACAAAGCAGCTCGTGCAAACGGTCTGCTCTTCCCTGCACGTGCAGATATCCCGCCAGCACCTCCATACCGGTGGCGGCACGGTACTGCGCGACGGTCGCGCCCTTGGGCACGTTCCCGTGCCCCATATTGCGTCCTCTGCGAAATACCGCTTGCTCTTCCTCGCTCAGAAGCGGCAGAATATTCTGCATTGCCTCGGCCTGTGCGCCCGCACGCACGTAGTCCAGCGCCTTTTGGTTGAGCGCTGCCGAGGTGGAATACCCCGCTGCGACCAGACGCTCACGCACGTACAGCTCAATGACCGCATCGCCAAGATACGCCAGCGCAGGCGTGGTCAACTCGTTGACAGGCTTCATTCCGTCGCCTCCGTTGCCTTTTCGGCAGCTGCCGCTGCTTCTGCGGCCTTTTTCTTAGCCTTGCGTTCCTTCTTCTCTTCCTTCTCGCGCGCCTTTCTCTCCTCATCGCTGGGCGGCAAGGGGTATTCCTCCAGCATGGCCTTTGCCATATTGCGGAAATAGACCGACAGCGACGCGACGGCCAGCAACGCTACGAAATAGTCCTCCCCGTCTTCGGGGTTCAGCTGCTCGGACGCCAAAATTTCCTGCACGATCTCGGGACAGCGATGCTTTTGCGCCTGCTTGATGGCCATTGCCTGATCGTATGCGCTGATCAGCTTTTCGCCCGAATAATCCTCTTTTGCGTAAATGGCCTCCATGGCACGCTTGATTTCCTCAATCGAGAGCGTATTTTTCAAGGAGTACACGACCAGCATCTGCACGATCTGCTCCTTGGTATATTTCTTTCCCTTAACCGGCGTGATCAGCCCATCCTTGGAATAATTGTTGATCATATTCTTGGTCAGCGTGCGGTCGGCCGACTCGCTGCCTTCCTTATTCTTATCCGCCACGAGCAGCAATATCTGCTCCAGATATAAATCAATGGAAGGAATTTCAGCACTGGTCAGGTCGGCGTCGTTGACCGCCTCCTGCAGCAGCCCGTTGAGTTTTTGCGCGTCCATATCCGTTCTCCTTTTTGACCTTGATGGTTTTCAATACCATTATACACGGTTAGAATACGCTTTTCAAGCCCCTTTTGCGTTTTTATTCTGTTTTTTTGCATCACGAGTCTGCAAATACTGACGGATCAGATACACGGTGGCCGAAACCATGCAGAAAGCCTCACAGATAATGCCGCCAATTGAAAACGAGATGACGGTATTATTGACCAGCCACAGAGGCGAGATCAGCCCCAGCTGAATCCAGCGGATAGCGTTATCCGAGCCGTACCACATGGAAAACGTGCCGATGACCTGCGGTGCCAGCGAAATAAGACAAGCCCAGCCGTCGCCGCCCACCGTGCCTGCAAAGACAGCGCCCGCGACAAACAGCGCGTTGATCAGCACCAGCACCCACGTGCGGCGCCGCTCACCAAGCCCCAGCATGATCAGTCCGCGCACAATTCCCATCGCGTTCATCAGACAGCCCGCCACGTTGCCAAGCAGCAAGAAGCTAACGGCAAACAATACGTTGCCACTGATCTGCAAAATATAATAGAGGGAACGGCGCTTGGGTTGGAACGACAGAATGATCAGCGACATGGCAAGCACGCTGAACACCTGCCCTGCCATCTCCATAGGACTCATGCCTCATCCTCCTGTGCGACCAGTTTGACCGGAACGGCTACGCTCGCCTTTTGCACCTTGACGGCGTTCACCGGCACTGCGCGAATCGGCTCGCGCCTTTGCGCAGGCGGCAGATCGCAGGGCTTTACCTGCTCGGGACGCACCTTGACCGTGGGGAACACCTCCCACGAAAGACTGTGCGTTTTGCCGTCGGTGGTGCGTGTGGGACGTTGCGTGCGCTTAACGCCCACCAAAAGGGAGCGATACTCCCCTTCGCCTGTCTCGCTGTCGTACGCAAGGCGCAAGGGGAACAGGCAGAGTGCCAGCGCGCCGCCTGCCAGCAGGCCGATTTTGGTGGAAGTTTTCATTTTTCCCACTTTTCTACCAGTTTCATCCGCTTTTGCAACTGCGCCAACCACTTTATCCGCTATATTGGCGTATTTCATGGCAACTTGCGCCACTTTGTCAAATCCGCCCGTGTCTTTTTCAAAGCTCATAAGACACTCCTTTTGTTCAAATATTAGTTTCTCAGGCTGTGAATCGGTGCGGGAATGCGTCCGCCGCGACCAATGAACTTAGCCGGGGAATATTCACGCAGCGCCATGATGGGTGCAGTACCCAAAAGGCCGCCAAAATCAACGCTATCCCCCACTTTCTTACCATAAGCAGGGATAATTCGCACCGCAGTGGTCTTATTATTCACCACTCCGATAGAAATTTCATCCGCGATCACACCGCAGATGACCGCCTCGTCCACGTCACCCGGTACCGCGATCATGTCAAGGCCGACCGAGCAGACCGCCGTCATGGCCTCAAGCTTTTCAATCGAGAGCGCACCGCGCTCCACAGCCGCGATCATGCCTGCATCCTCGGACACCGGAATAAACGCGCCCGAAAGGCCGCCCACGTGCGAGGACGCCATGACACCACCCTTCTTGACCGCATCGTTGAGCATGGCAAGGCAAGCCGTAGTACCGTGCGCACCCGTGCTCTCAAGTCCCATACCCTCCAGGATATGTGCTACCGAGTCGCCGATGGCCGGCGTGGGTGCCAAGGAAAGATCCACTATGCCGAACGGTACGTCCAGCGCAGCCGACGCCTCGCTGGCGACCAGCTGGCCGACGCGCGTGATCTTGAACGCGGTCTTTTTGATCACATCCGCCAAAGCCGACAGATCGCAATCTCCTGCTCTGGCAATCGCGCTTGACACGACGCCCGGGCCCGAAACGCCCACGTTGATAACCGTATCCGGCTCACCCACGCCGTGGAAAGCACCCGCCATAAAGGGGTTATCCTCGGGTACGTTGGCAAACACGACCAGCTTTGCGCAACCGATCGACTGATTGTCACGCGTCAGATACGCTGCCTGCTTGATCACCTTGCCCATCAGCGCAATGGCATCCATATTGATGCCCGCCTTGGTGGTGGCCACGTTGACCGACGAGCACACCATCTGCGTTTCGGCCAGAGCCTGCGGAATGGATTCAATCATTTCGCGCTCGCCTGCCGTCATGCCCTTATGTACCAGCGCAGAATACCCGCCGATGAAATTGATGCCGGTCTGCTCTGCCGCTCTTTGCAGCGTGTGCGCGATCTTGATATACCCCTCGCGATCAATTCTGCCGCCGATCAGCGACACGGGCGTGACAGACACGCGCTTGTTGACGATCGGAATACCGTACTTTTTCTCAATTTTGTTGCCTGTTTCGACCAATTTTTCTGCTCTGGTCGTGATCTTATCGTAAATACGCTCGCACAGCACGTCCGCGTCATCGCTGACACAATCCAAGAGCGAAATGCCCATGGTAATGGTGCGGATATCCAGGTTTTCCTGGCGGATCATGCTGATGGTTTCTAAAATATCTCTGGTTTCAATCATGGCAATGCTCCGAATCAGATATGGTGCATGGTGTTAAAGATGTCCTCGTGCATGGTCTGCACAGAAAGCCCCTTTTGCTCGCCAAATGCCTCCAGCTCATCTACAAACTGCGAAAAATCCACGCGCAGATTGTCAATATCCGCCAGCATGATCATAGCAAAATACTCCTGCAGCACGCTTTGCGAAATATCCACGATGTTTGCTCCCAGCTCTGCGCACTTTCCCGCGACACCCGCGATAATGCCCATGCTGTCCTTGCCCGTTACAGTAATGACCGCTTTCATTGTCATACCTCCGCTTTAGTTAGTTATATTTATTATACTATAATTACGCGCGCGTTGCAAGAGGGCGGACGCCGAATTTGCATAAAAAATCGCACAAATCGGTTGAAATCACAGCCCTCGTATGGTATAATTTAGACATAAAGCATCGGAGGTATCGCGTGAAAGCTTACTCTGCCTGCCTGTTCAGTGTGCATTCACGCACAAACTTCACCTAAAAATGGGTCCGAGCCCATTTTTGGAGCAAAGCTCCACGGTGAAGTTTCAAAACTGTTTATGGAGGTTACTATGAACCAATACGAATACATCGTCAAACAAAAAACCGAGGGCGTATGGAAATGGCGCCGCATCATGATGATCACGCTGTACGTGGTATTCAACGCAGCCTACCTGCTTGCGTTTCTGCTCACATTCCCCTGGGCGGTCACCTTCCTGCCCCTGCTTGACTGGGTGCTGATCTTTTTTACCTGGCGATTCGTGTCTCCCGAATACGAATACGCCACGCTCTCGGGCGAGATCACCTTTACCACCATCTGGGGCGGCAAGACCAGAAAGGAATTGTTCCGCATCAACATCCGCGATTTTCAAAAGATCGCGCCCTATGACGAGGCTGCCGAGGCCTACGTGACCGCGCAGAAGTGCAATCGCGACTTCCGCTGCATGTCCTCTTTGCAAGCCCCCGACCTCTACTACGGTATTTTCATGCTGGGCGACGAAAAATGCGTGGTCTACTTCGAGGCCACCGAAAAGGCTTTGAAAATTTTGAAATACTACAATATCGGCACGGTGGTCGTTCCGACCTCCAAGTAAGAAGGAGTTCCCATGGCACAGAAAAATCAACGTGAATTCACCCTGCACATGTCCGAGGACATGCTGCGCAAGTTTATCCTGATCTCCGAAAAGGAGGGCAGAAGCCCCAACAACCAGTTCCTTTTCATGCTGCGCAACAATATTGCTTACTATGAAAAGACCAAGGGCAGAATTTCGCCCGCGGAGCTTGCCAAGATTGACCTGACCGTTTACGACGAGAAAGGAGCCGAGGATGAAAACAATTGATAACAAATACCTGCCGCTCAAGATCACGCACGAGCTTGTGCACAACCCGAATTGGACCGACGAGGAGCTGCGCGCTGCCGTAGGGAAGCATTTGCAATACCTTGCAGACCGCGGCTTTGGCGGCGTTGTCACCAACGTTTCCCAGAGAAATTACGCCACCGATCCCGAGGAATGGCGCAAAATGGCACTCGCCATTGACACCGCTTGCGAGATGGGTATGCGCGTCTGGCTTTACGACGAAAAGGGCTACCCCAGCGGCGGTGCGGGCGGCTTGACCGTGGACGCAAACCCCGACTTCGAGGCCCTGGGCATTGCCATGCTGACGCGCGAGCTTGCACCCGGCGAGAGCATCACGCAGGAATTGCCGCGCGGTCACGAATGCTTCCTGCACGCCGCAGCCTACCCCTGCAAGGACGGCAAGATCACCGATTTTTCGCCTTTGCACATGGTGTTCGGTAAGACGACCGATCCCGTCACGCTGGAAAACGACGCCGAATTCAATACTCCCGTACTCGCTTGCTTCTTTATCAAAAAGCGCATGTACGAGGGCACGCACGCGCAGCATAACGTGTGCGAGGCGCGTCGCTATATTGACGTGACCAACCCCGATGCCATCCGCGAGTTTATCCGCAACACCTACGAACCCTGCTACGCCTATACCAAGCACCACTTGGCCGAGGGCGACGGCAAGATCGAGGCCATGTTTACCGACGAGCCGTCCTTTATGGGCTGCTACATCAATGCGGGTATTTATCCGTCCCGCGTGCACGACCAATACGACGACACGCTGCCGCTCTATCCCGTGGTCAACTTCGGCCGCGACGTGGAAAACGAATTCTCGGCACGTTACGCATACCCCCTCGCGCCCAACCTCGTCTACCTGTTCTTTGGCGAAAGCGAGAAAGCAAAGCAGGTCAGATACGACTATTACCGCCTGCTTTCCGACCTTTACGAGCAGAGCTATTTTGCGCAGCTTTCCAACTGGTGCGACAAGCACGGTCTGCCCTTCTCGGGGCATATCCTCTTGGAGGACGACATTCGCCACCACGTTATGTTTGAGGGCAATTTCTTCTCGCTTTTGCGCCACATGCACACCCCGGGCATCGATATGCTGCACTCGATCCCCATGAAGGTACACAACGATGCCTTTACACCCAAGCTGGTCTCCTCGATCGCGCACGCCTACGGCCGTCCGCACGTCATGAGTGAGGTTTCGGCGCACGCGCAGGGCGGCAAGGTCTCCCCCATGCAAATGTACGCCTCCATGAGCTTGCAGTACGCGCTGGGCGTGGATACCTTCACCTCCTATTACAGCGAGCAGCAGGCAGAGCCCGCGCTCTACAAGCAGATCAACCAAGCCCTTGGCCGCGCAGATATGATCATGAATGGCAGACACAAGGCGGGCGTTATGCTTTACTACCCCATTGAGACCTTCCAGATGCACCACAAGGGCTCTGCCGCCTTTTACGGTGAATACTGCGCCGAAGAAAACGCCTGCGCAGAAGGCTTGCGCAGCATCTTCTACGGCTTGCTTGACCGCCAGATTGACTTTGACTTTACCGATTGCGAATACTTGGAAAAATGCCGCGTACAGGACGGATGGCTGCACACGCCTGCCGGATACATTTACAGCGCGCTGGTGCTGCCGCCCATGGAGCTTGGCGACAGAGCGGCTGCAATTCTGCAAAAGCTCGCAGATCAGGGCTTGATCATACTTTCCCCACAAAGCGACGTGTTCCCTGCCATTTCGCAGCATAAGTTCGCCACCGTTGTCCAAAACGAGGCCGAGCTGTTCGAAAAACTCCCCACCCATGCACTCCCCTGCTTTGCGCAAACACCCACGCGCGGAGTGGTTGCTACGTGCTCGTTGAGAAAAGGCCCTTCATTCCTCTTTGTCAATGCAGAGGAATTTGAGCAGCACGTGTCCGTCACGCTCGGCACGGCAAAGCAAGAGGATCTCGTCCTGTACGATCCCTTCACGCAGCAGATCCTGCCCGCCACCTTTGAAAAATTGGACGAGGAGCACGTGCAAGCGTCCTTTGCAATCGACGCGCTGCAGACCGTGATCGTGACGAATAAAGAAAAGATCCAATAAAAAACAAAAGCAGCCCATGGGGCTGAGAATTTAGCGGAAAACAACGAAAAAGCAGAAGTCTTTGATGGCTTCTGCTTTCGGTTTTTGTGATGCGCAGCCCGCCCGTGTCATCCTGAGCGGAACGAAGTGGAGTCGAACGCGGAGCGCGACACGCAGTGTCGGGATTTACGGGCGAATGATGTTGCCCCTCGTAGATCCTCAAAACGCTGCAAGCGTTTTGACTTTCAAAAATCAGCAATTTGTTGCAGATTTTTGAAAGTTCGACTACGAAAACATCCACCCGGGATGTTTTCTCCGCTCAGGATGACACGAGGGGTATT
>JAZNYL010000094.1:0-32282 GCA_045594445.1 Eubacteriales bacterium | reverse complement strand
TAAGACGAGAATTGATGCGGCAATCCGTGATGCAAGTACGGGTATGATAACGACCGAGTTCGTGGCACAGTATATTGATAAGATTTTTGTAACAATAACAGATACTGATAAGGCAAAGCTTGACATTAAGATATTTACGGGCAAAAATACGGAAAAATGGTTCAGTAGATTGAATGCACGTTCCAAAGGTCGTACGGGTCACACTTTGAAGAAGATGGTTGAGTCCTACGAGAACTCTCTCAAGACCAAGTAAGACAACCCAAAGGATATGACAAACGGGCGGTCGCATGTGCGACCGCCCAAATTTTTTTGCGCGAAATAGTGACAAAACATAAGTGATGTGTTATAATACAAGAGAATAGAATTTCCATGGAAAGGAAAATGAATAACATGAAAAAAACAGTTCTGAAGGAATACGCCAAGCTGCTTGTCAACTGCGGCTTGAGCATCAAGAAGGGTGACGTGGTCATGATCAGCGCCTCTCTTGATCAGCCGGAGTTCGTGGCTATGGTCACAGAGGCGGCCTATCGCAAGGGGGCTGCGCGCGTGATCGTGGATTTTGATTATCAGCCTCTGGCCAAGATTTCGGTCAAGTATCGCTCGCTCAAGAGCCTTGGCACGGTGGAGGAATTTGAGGAGGCAAGGCTCAAGTATCGCCTTGAAAAGAATCCGGCTATGCTGTATCTGCTCTCAGACGACCCCGACGGTCTGAAGGGCATGGACCAGAAAAAGAGCTCCAAGGCAGCGCAGATGCGTTATCCCATTATCAAGCCCTATCGCGATGCGATGGATAACAAGTATAAGTGGTGCATCGCTGCGGTTCCCGGTCAGGCTTGGGCAAAGAAGGTATTCCCGGGCTTGCGCGCAAATGCAGCCGTAGAAAAGCTGTGGAACGCCATTCTGTATACCTCCCGCGTGCTGGATGCCGAGGGCAACCTGCTTGACGCTGTGGCAGAATGGGACAAGCACAACAAGAATTTTGCCGAGAAGTGCGCGTATCTCAATAGCCTTGGCCTTGTCAAGCTGCACTATAAGAGCGGGAACGGTACCGATCTGCACGTGGGCTTGATCGAGGACGGATTGTTCCTTGGCGGCGGTGAAAACACGCTGGGCGGGGAATACTACAACCCCAACATTCCCACCGAGGAGACCTTTACCTCGCCAAAAGCAGGCAGCGCCGAGGGCGTGGTATACGCCAGCCTGCCGCTTTCCTATCGAGGCGAGGTGATCGACAAATTCTGGCTGAGATTTGAGGGCGGCCGCGCTGTTGAGGCACATGCAGAGCAGGGCGAGGATCTCTTAAATCAGATGATCACCATGGACGCAGGCGCCGCCATGCTTGGCGAGTGTGCGCTCGTGCCTTACGATTCTCCCATCCGTAACAGCGGCATCACCTTCTACGAGACGCTGTTTGACGAAAATGCCGCCTGCCATCTGGCTATGGGCGCGGGCTTTACCAATTGCCTTAAGGACTATGACAAGTACACCTTGGCCGAGGCGCATGAGAAGGGCATCAACGACTCCATGATCCACGTGGATTTCATGATCGGTACGGCAGATCTCTCCATCGTTGGCGAGACGGCCGACGGCAAGATGGTGCAGATCTTCGAAAACGGCAACTGGGCGTTCTGATATGGCCGAACGAAAGCTGGTCACGGTAGATTTTGCGTCGGTCACGGGGCAGATCAAGCCACTGCACGGTATGTGTAACGGCCCACTCTCCCCGGGAGCAGATCTGTCTGAGCTTTTTGTCTCCATGGGCGTGCCGCGGGTGCGCTTTGCCGATGCGGGAGGCAAGCAGGCGGGATGGTACGTCAACGTCTCTGCCATCTTTCCAGACGCGTCTGCCGACGAATACGATCCGCGCAGCTATCGCTTCGCACCAACCGACGCGCTGATCAAGGCCGCGGCTGCGAGCGGTGCGGAGATCGTGTACCGCCTTGGCGAGAGCGACAACGGCTGGCATTACGCCTTTCCCGAAAATGCGGAAAAATGGGTGCGCGTGTGCACCAATATCATCCGCCACTACAACGACGGATGGGCGGACGGCATGCACGCGAGCATTCGGTATTTTGAGGTGTGGGCGATGCCGGACACCATGCAGGACGTGGGCAACGCAGCCGTGTTTGCCTTTTACGAAAAGGTGGCGCACGGCGTCAAGTCGTACGATCCCTTGCTGCAGGTTGGCGGCATGGGCTTTGTCGACTACGGTGCGATGGCGCGCGAGTTTGTCAAGTACTGCAAGAAAAAGCAGGTGCCGCTTGATTTTGTTTCGGTGTGCGCTTACGGACAAACGCCTGACGCGGCTCTTGCGGGCGCCGGCAAGCTCTCTGCCTATCTGCAGAAGAGCGATATGGCGCATTTGCCCGTGCACGTTTGTGAATGGAACTGCGCAAAGCCGGAAACGGGCGTGCTGACTCCCGCGCAAAAGCAGGAGACTTACGAGCGTTTGCATTCGCTTTCCGGCGCGATATTTTGCGCCTCAATGCTGCTTAAGATGCAGAATGCGTTTGGCATAGAGACGGCTGCGTACTACGACGCACAGCCCGAAATTTCGGCTCTGTGCGGCATTTGCGATCGTTTCGGCAATCCCGCCAAGGCCATGCACGCATTCCGTGCGTACGACGTGCTTTACAGGCAGGGAAGTGCGGTCTATTGCGACGTGCAAGGCAGCGGTGTGGACGCTGCGGCATCGCACGGTGATCGCGCGGGTGCGGTCATGGTCGCCGTCTCGGACGGCGCAGGGCTTGTGGATATCCGCCTGAACAATCTGCCCGACAACGTTTATAGTGCCGACGTGCTGATCCTGGACGGTGTGCGCGATTTGCAATGCGTACAAACGCTGCCGCTTTTGGGCATGAGCCGACAGATTTGTATTTCCGTAAGTAAATATGCATTGATTTTAATAAAATTATATTAAAGGAGAAATAGCGTGAAAGATCACGGTATATTCCTTTAAACTTCATGGAGGTTAATATGAACGTTCACGAGTATTCATTTATCAAGGCGCGCCCCGTTTGGGAGTGCGGCACCGAAAAGGTCATGAACCGCACGATCGCGTTACATACGACAATCCAAAACGACGGAAAACCCGTCGTACTGGCACTTGCTGCGCATTGCTCCTTTACCGTATTATTGAACGGCAGCATCATCGCGCACGGCCCTGCAAGAGCAGGACACGGCTATTACCGTGCAGACGAGCTTGTGCTGACCGATCTGCTTGCTGCAGGCGAGAATACGCTTTGCATCCGCATTGCGGGCTATAACGTCAACTCCTTCCATTATCTGGACAAGCCCTCGTTTGTTTGCGCCGAGCTTTTGGTGGGCGGCGAGGTGGTTGCATACACCGATGCACCTTGCACGGGCTTTGCCGTCGTTGGCTTGGACGAGAGAATGACCAAGGTACAAAGATATTCCTTCCAGCGTCACATGGTGGAATGCTACGATCTTGCACCTGAGAAAAAGAACGCACCCGTAAAGGTCGCGCTGACCGAGGAAAAGGCGTTTATCCACCGTGACGTACCTTACGGCGAGGTGGAGGAGCTGTATCCCAAGGCCGTGTTCGCTACGGGCAGCGTGTCGTATGACCAAAATCGCCCCGTATACGGCAACCGCGAGGTCACCAAGATCTACGACGAGTTCTTTGGTTATCCGGTCGAGGAGCTGGAATTCAGATCCTACGAGACCGCCTCTCACATGGCGTTCTCCGAGCCCAAGCCTTATGATATCAGCGCAGCAGCTATCCCCGTATGCGCAGAGACCTATGTGGACGTGGACATGGGCGTCAACTATACCGGAATTTTTGAGTTTGAGCTCGAGGCTTGCGGCAAGGGCGAGCTTTACGTGCTGTTTGACGAACTGATTCCCGGCGGACAACTCAACTGCTTCCGTAACGGCACCTCCAACATTGTAGCCGTGCGTGCAGAGAACGGCTCTTACCGTATCCGTTGCCAGGAGCCTTACACCATGCGCTATATCCGTCTTGTGGCAAAGGGCTGCTCGTTTACAATCAAGGCCTTGAGACTGTTCAAGGTCGCATTCCCCGCAGGCAAGATCACCGCGAAATTCGTGGGTGAGGACGACGCAATGCGCCGCATTTATGACGCAGCGGTTGAGACCTTCCGCGCAAATACCGTGGATATTTACATGGACTGCCCCTCCCGTGAGAGAGCAGGCTGGCTGTGCGACAGTTTCTTTACCTCGCGCGTGGAGAAGACACTGACGGGTAAGAGTGAGGTGGAAAAGGCGTTCCTTTCCAACTTCCTGATGCCCGAAAAGTTTGATTTTATCCCCGAGGGCATGCTGCCTATGTGCTATCCCTCGGATCACAACGACCATACCTATATTCCCAACTGGGCTATGTGGTACGTGGTCGAGCTTGGCGAATATGCAAAGAGATCGGGAGACTATGAGCTTGTGGCCGAGGCCAAGGACAGAGTTTACGCGCTGCTCAACTTCTTCCGTCCGTTTGAAAACGAATACGGCCTGCTTGAAAAGCTGCAGAGCTGGGTATTTGTGGAATGGTCCAAGGCAAACGAGCTTGTGCAGGACGTTTCGTTTGCATCCAATATGCTGTATGCTACAATGATGGACACGATTGCCGAGCTGTACGGTGACGAGCCCTTGAAGGACGAGGCTGCAAAGCTGCGCGAGACCATTGCCAAGATGAGCATGACCGAGAGCGGCTTCTTCTGCGACAATATGTACAGACGCGACGGCAAGCTGGTGCTGTCGGGTGAGAGAACCGAAGCCTGCCAGTATTACGCATTTTTCTGCGGCATTGCAACGCCCGAGAGCCATCCTTGGCTGTGGAACACGCTGGTCAACGATTTCGGTCCCGACCGCGTCAAGAAGGGCGTATATCCCGAGATCTGGGTAGCAAACGCATTTATCGGCAACTATCTGAGATTGGATCTGCTTGACAGATACGGCTGCCACGAGGCGTTGTACGAGAACATCAAGGGTTACTTTACTTACATGGCAGACAGAACGGGCACGCTTTGGGAGCTGACGGCGGATCACGCAAGCTGCAACCACGGCTTTGCATCGCACGTGCTGTACTGGATGGAGCACCTGGGTCTGGTCAAGTAATCAATCCGGACGACCTGACTTTTGAAAAGTTTTTGTGTCGCTTTTTTCAAAAAGCGACCGGGGTACGGGGCAGAGCCCCGTATAACGCCATTTCTTTGGTTCTTTCTTTGTGGCTACTTGCTCAAAGAAAGAACGGATAGAATTTTATATCGCATAGAAAAAGGGAGCTACCTATCAAGGTAACTCCCTTATTCTTTTTTCGTTGAGCAAACTATTTCCGTTCTTTTCTTTGACACCGCTGGCGCAAAGAAAAGAACCAAAAGAAACGCCGAGTAATATTTCGCGCCTGCGGGCGCGACCAAGGGCGCTGCCCTTGGAACCTGCGACCTTTTTGTAAAAAGGTCGATCAAAAACTTTCATGAGTTGGGTCGTCCGAATTTATTGCGCGTCCTTTTGGATGAGGATTTTGAGCGCTTCGATGGCTGTGCGGATGGCTCTGTCCGTGTCGTGCTGCTCGGCGGATTCGTCCTCGCTGTCCATGCCGAGATTGGCTCTCTCCTGGTTCCAAACCACAGAGAAGCATGCGCCCGCTCTGACGCCCAAAGATGCCGCAACCGTGAACAGCGCGCCCGATTCCATTTCGCTTGCCAGCACGCCCAGTCTCTTCCAAGCCTCCCATTTTGCATTCAGCTCGCCTGCAATCGGCATTCTGCTCGGCGAATGTTGGCCATAGAAAGAATCCTTGGCCTGTACCACGCCTGCGTGTGAGCGCAAGCCCTGCGCGTCTGCCGCCTGCATCAGCGCGATCAGTACCTCGGGGTCGGATACGGCAGGGAACTCAATGGGCGCGTACTCACGCGACGTGCCATCCTGACGCACCGCACCCGTCGCGATCACCACGTCACCTGCCTGCACCTTGAGATTGATGCCGCCGCAAGTGCCCACGCGGATAAAGGTATGCGTGCCGCAAGCCACCAGCTCCTCCATGGCGATGGCCGCAGAAGGGCCGCCGATGCCCGTGGAGCAAACGCTGACGGGTTTGCCGCACAGCTCGCCTACCCAAATGTTATATTCTCTGTTGGTCACCAAATGTCTTGGATTATCAAAATATTTTGCGATCTTTTCGCATCTGCCGGGGTCGCCGGGGAGAATGCAATAGCCGCCTGTCTGACCGGCGCTCGCCTTGATATGATATTGTTCTTGATGTGTGGAAAGCATAAAAACCTCCAAAAAATATAGAATTCTTCAGATATTCCCATCATCATTGTAACATATTTTTTTGTATATTGCAAGAGGGAGTGAAAATAATACTTATAGTATGTAATTTTGGAGTGGTTTTATGAAAAAGGGACTATTTGAACTCAACGCAAGCATTCTGTGCGCGGGCAGCGTGGTGGGGGGCAAGGAGCGCGAGGGCCCGCTGGGCGGCCTTTTTGATATGCACGACACGGACGATCAATTCGGGCAAGATACCTGGGAAAAAGCCGAGAGCGAGATGCAACGCCGCGCGCTTGGTGTTGCGCTTGCAAAATGGGGCAGAGATCAGAAAAGCCTTGATGCCATTCTGGCGGGCGATCTGCTCAATCAATGCATCGGCTCGGCCTACGGCCTTTTGGATTTTGGTGTGCCGTATTTCGGACTTTACGGGGCATGCTCCACGGCCGCGCTCGGTCTTTTGCTTGGCTCTGTGCTGGTCAGCGCGGGCTACGCACGCCATGCCGCGGCTGTGACCTCGTCGCACAACTCATCCGCAGAGCGGCAATACCGCACCCCTTTGGAATACGGCGCACAGCGCACGCCCACCGCGCAATGGACGGTCACGGGCTCGTCCGCGTTTATTCTCGGCAGCGGCGAGGATTCGGATGCATCGGACGCGCGTGTTGTACAGGCTATGCCGGGTATCCCTCTTGAAATGGGCATTCGTGACTCTGCCAATATGGGAGCTGCCATGGCACCTGCCGCCGTGGATACGCTGGAGCGATACTTGAAGGCAAGCGGCACAGCCCCTACGGATTTTGACGCCATTGTCACGGGCGACCTTGGCTGGGAGGGCGGCGCCATCTTTCACGATCTGCTGTATGCCGACGGCATTGAGGTAGCACCCATGCACACCGATTGCGGCACCATGATCTATTCGCGTCATGTGCAGGATACCCATGCAGGCGGCTCCGGCTGCGGTTGTTCTGGCGTGGTCACGGCGGCGTATTTTCTGCCAAAGATCGCCAGCGGTGAGATTCGGGATATGCTGCTGATCGGCACGGGTGCGATGATGAGCCCCGATGCGCTCAAGCAGGGGCAGAGTATTCCCGCCATCGGGCATCTGGTCAGAATCAGGAAAGGGAATTGATATGGATTGGATTTGGGATTATATTTGGGCATTCGTGATTGGCGGCGCGCTCTGCGTGATCGCGCAGCTGCTGATTGATCTGACGCGAATGACTCCCGCAAGAATTTTGGTGCTTTACGTGGCCGCAGGCGTGATTCTGGGCGCTGTCGGCCTTTATGAGCCGCTGATCAAATTTGCGGGTGCGGGTGCGACCACGCCGCTGACAGGCTTTGGGTATCTGATTTCCAAGGGTGTACGCGAGGCGGTGGACGAGCAAGGCCTCTTGGGTGCCTTGACAGGTGGTCTCAAGGCCGCTGCGGGCGGCACGGCGGCTGCGTTGGTGTTCGGATATATCGCGACCTTGTGTTTCTCGTCAAAGCCCAAAAAGTGATTTTTGTGCGGGCGATCACTGATCGCCCGTACTTACGTAAAGAACTCTTTTGTATGGATCGGCATCTCCGACGGTCCATAAATTTATTCCCCAAACGCCTTCCTTAACTTCTCCAGCGCACTTTTCTCGATCCTTGACACGTACGACCTTGAGATCCCCAGCTGCAGCGCAATCTCTCTTTGCGTCATTGGCTCTTTTCCCGCAAGGCCGTAGCGCAGCACGATGATCTGCCGCTCGCGGTCGTCCAGCAGCGTATTGACGTAGCGCAAGGCGCGCGTGCTCTGCATCTCGCGATCCAGCATCTCAGCCATGTTGTCCTCGGTGGAGATCACGTCAATATAGGTCAGGGGATTGCCGTCTCTGTCCACGTCAATGGTCTCGTTGATCGAGATCTCGCAGGAAAGCTTTTTGCCGGAGCGAAAGTGCATGAGGATCTCGTTCTGTATACATTTGGCGGCGTAGGTGGCGAACTTGGTGCCGTTGCCCACGTTGAAGGTGTCAACCGCCTTGCAAAGTCCGATCGAACCGATGGAAATCAGATCCTCCTGGTTTTTGCTTGACGAATAATACTTGCGCACGATGTGCGACACAAGGCGCAGATTGTGTAAGATGAGCAGTTGGCGCGCATCCTCAGCCGCTTGCCCCTTGGCGTTTGCCATGGTCAAAAATGCCTCGTGCTCCTGTTCGGCAGACAGAGGGGGAGGGAATTGCTGCGGCGTACCGATGCCCAGAATGACGTGGAAAAAATACGTAAACAGCGAAAGCACGTTGAACAAAGCGAAAGCCCCCCTTGCGGCGTAATAGTACAATATATGCCCGCAAGACTAATAAAATGCTTCTCGGTTGAGTGATATTGCGGCTTCGCCGCAGTGATATTCTGCCGTTGGCAGAGTGATATTCCGCTTGCAGCGGAGTGATATGATATTCGCCTCTTATAACTCGCGAAGCGAATAACACTCGGCGTAGCCGAATATCACTGCGTAAGCAATATCACTCGCCAAAGGCGAATATAGTTGATAAAAAAGGAACGAAAGCAGTCGCTTTCGTTCCTTTTTTATCAATACATACCGCCCATGCCGCCTGCAGCAGGTGCAGCAGCGGGAGCTACGGGCTCGGGCTTATCTGCAACCACGCTCTCGGTGGTCAGGATGACGGATGCGATGGATGCTGCGTTCTGCAGCGCACTTCTTGTCACCTTGGTGGGGTCAACGATGCCTGCGCTCATCATGTCAACGTATTCCTCGTTGTAAGCGTCAAAGCCGTAGCCGATCTTACCGGAGGAGATGATGTTGTTGACGATCACGCCGCCGTCAAAGCCTGCGTTTACAGCGATCTGACGTACGGGCTCTTCGAGTGCCTTGAGCACGATGCGAACACCGGTGCGCTCGTCGCCCTCGGTGGTCTCCAACAGCTTCTGAACTGCGGGGATCACGTTGAGGTAAGCAGTGCCGCCGCCTGCAACGATGCCTTCCTCAACGGCAGCCTTGGTTGCGTTGAGTGCATCCTCGATGCGCAGCTTCTTTTCCTTCATTTCAGCCTCGGTAGCAGCACCAACCTTGATCACAGCTACGCCGCCTGCCAGCTTAGCAAGTCTTTCCTGCAGCTTTTCGCGGTCAAATTCGCTTGTCGTGGTTTCAATGCCCTGACGGATCTGCGCAATTCTGCCCTTGATCTCATCGGGATTGCCGTTGCCGCCAACGATGACGGTGTTTTCCTTGGTGATCTTGACCTGTCTTGCATAGCCAAGCTGATACATCTGGGTATCCTTGAGCTCAAGGCCGAGCTCGGAGGAAATGACCTCGCCACCGGTCAGGATGGCAATGTCGCGCAGCATATCCTTACGGCGATCGCCAAAGCCGGGAGCCTTGACAGCAACGCAGGTAAAGGTGCCGCGCAGCTTGTTGAGCACCAGCGTGGTCAGTGCTTCGCCCTCAACGTCCTCTGCAATGATTACCAGCTTGCGGCCGGACTGCAGCATCTGCTCGAGCAGGGGAAGGATCTCCTGAATGTTGGAGATCTTCTTGTCGGTGATCAGGATAGCGGCGTCGTCGATCACGGCCTCCATCTTGTCGGTGTCGGTGACCATGTAGGGGGAGAGATAGCCGCGATCAAACTGCATGCCCTCAACAACCTCGGAGTAGGTCTCTGCACTCTTGGATTCCTCAATGGTGATCACGCCGTCTGCGGTGACCTTTTCCATAGCGTCTGCGATCAGCTCGCCGATGACCTCGTCACCTGCGGAGATGGTGCCTACGCGTGCGATGTCTTCCTTACCGTTGACCTTCTTGGCACTTGCAGCCAGCGCGTCAACTGCAACGTCTACTGCCTTCTTGATGCCCTTGCGCAGTACCATGGGGTTTGCGCCTGCGGTCACGTTCTTCATGCCCTCGCGAACGAAAGCCTGAGCCAGCAGCGTTGCGGTGGTGGTACCGTCGCCTGCTGCGTCGTTGGTCTTGGTAGCAACTTCCTTGACAAGGGAAGCGCCCATGTTCTCGGCTGCATCCTCCAGTTCGATCTCTTTGGCGATGGTTACACCGTCGTTGGTGATCAGGGGAGAGCCGTATTTCTTGTCAAGCACGACGTTTCTGCCCTTGGGGCCCAGCGTGATCTTGACCGTGTCAGCCAGCTTGTCAACGCCGCGAACCAGGGCGTTTCTTGCTTCGATGCCGTAAAGAATATCCTTTGCCATGTGTGTTTCTCCTTACTATAAAAATCAATCTACAACAGCCAGCACGTCGTCCTCGGAAACGATGACGTATTCGGTGCCGTCCAGCTTGACAGAAGTACCTGCATACTTGCTTGCGATGACCTTGTCACCGACCTTAACGGTCATAGCGGTAAAGCCGCCGTTTTCGGAGGGCTTACCGGGGCCAACTGCCAGAACTTCAGCGATCTGGGGCTTTTCCTGTGCGGATGCTGTGAGAATAATGCCTGTTTTGGTCTTTTCTTCCGCTTCGACGAACTTGATGACGACGCGGTTGGAAAGGGGCTTGAGAGTCATGTTTTGTTCCTCCTTATGAATGCGCGCGAAAATTCGCGGCCTAAATGATACAATGTTGAATGGCGGGATAAATCCACGAATTAGCACTCTTTCTTTGTGAGTGCCAAACCACAGTACATATTGTACACCAAATTCCGGAAATATCAACCCCTTACGCCCATAATTCACATATAATTAACAATTTTATTGTTATCGGAGCAGGAGTGTCTGCTAAAAATTCGCTCTGCACAACAAAACAGCCCCATCTGTCGCATATATTGAAGCAACAGTGGGGTGAGAAGATGATGGAATGGATCAATGCAAATCTTTTGGGGGTGGGCGTGCCCGTGGCTTTGGTGGCGGTTGGGCTGTTTTTTTCGTTGCGCGTGGGACTTGCGTGTGCAGCGCATCCTTTTCGCATATTTAGCGGAATGCTGCAAAAAACGGGCAGCGGGACCTCTCCCGTGCGCGCGCTGACGCTGGCACTTGCGGGCACGCTGGGCGTGGGAAACTTGGTGGGCGTGGCGTCCGCCATTTACTACGGCGGCCCCGGCGCGGTGTTCTGGATGTGGGCAAGCGCACTTGTGGCCATGTCGCTCAAATATGCCGAGGTGGTGCTGGCGGTCGCGCACAGACGCACCGATGCGGACGGCAAGCACCGTGGCGGGGCTATGTATTATATTGTAGACTGTTTTGCGTCGCGCGGCCTTGACGGCCTTGGTCGCGTGCTTGCGGCTGCCTTTGCGCTTTTGTGCGTGCTGGATGGCATCAGCATGGGGTGTATCATTCAGACCAACGCCATCGGCGGTGCGTTTGAGGGGATCCTGGGCATTCCCGCAATCTGGACGGGAATTGCGCTTTGCGCGCTGACCTTTGCGGTCATGCTTGGGGGCTCGGTGCGCATTATGCGTGCGACCGATCTGCTTGTGCCGGTCATGACAGGCGGCTTCTTGGTGCTTTCCTTGGCGGTGCTGATCTTGCGGGCAGGGCAGATCCCGGGCGCTTTGCAAAGCATTTTTTCGGCGGTATTTTCTTCTAAAAGCGCGATCGGCGGCGTGGGCGGCTTTGCCATGGCACGTGCGCTGCGCTACGGCACCATGCGCGGCCTGGTTTCCAACGAGGCAGGCTGCGGCACAGCCCCCATCGCGCACGCCTGCGCGGATACCGATCACCCCGCCAAGCAAGGCTTTTGGGGCATTTTCGAGGTGTTTGCCGACACCTTGGTGCTGTGCAGCATGACCGCGCTGGTCATTTTGGTCAGCTACGACAAGGTCGCGTGCTATGGCGAGAACTCGATCATGATGACCGTGCGCGCCTATACCGAGGTGCTGGGGAATTGGGCAGGGTACTTTTTGTGCGCAATGGTGCTGTTTTTCGGGTTTGCCACCGTGGTGTGCTGGGGGCATTACGCGCTGGAAGCCTTGTCGTACCTGACAAAAAACAAGGGCGTGCGCTTTGGCTTTGTCTGCCTGTTTGCTCTCGGAGCAGCGGTGGGCACGGTTGCCGCACCCACCGTGCTGTGGAGCATTGCCGATCTTGCCATCGGGTTGATGACGCTGCTCAACCTTGGCGTGCTTACGCTGATGCAAGGCGAGGTCAGACAATGGACGGTGGACTATTTCTCGCGTTAGTTATACATATTATTTGCGTTCATATAGGCGTACAGCATTTCGCCGTGCTGCTGCTCCTCGGCCTGGATGTGGTTCAACATTTTTCTTGCCTCGGGGTAGGTGAACTCAAACACGCAGGTGTTGTAGAGTGCGGACGCGTGCTTTTCGGTCGCCAGTAGATCCTTGCAAAGAAAGGCGTCAGCCTCCTTGTCCGCAGGGCTTGCGTAGGAAACGGCAACGCAGCTTGATTTGTCGGGCGCGGGGATCTGTGAGGGTACTGTGCCCAGCTTTCCGCTTTCCATGTCGTTGAGCGTCTTCAGATGCTCCTGCTCGGTACTTGCAATGCCCGAAAGCAACGCCTGCAGCTCGGGTGCCTTTGCCTCTGCCGCATATTTCTGATATTTTGCCACGCAAAGCTGCTCCTCTCCCTTGAGGTCCTTGAGCAGACTCGATTCCTTGGGTGTAAGTGTCATATTTACCTCCATATATATAAATTTGGGTATGGAGAGTGTTGACAAAAAAGGGGAGAGATATTCAAAGAGGACGTTTTCTTGGAAACAACGTTGTCGGTTTTTTTGTTGATTTGCGTGTAGGGGAGGAATATTTGCAAGCAAATTCATCCTCCCGCCCGAAAAGGATTTGTGATTGTGATATCCAAACACGTTCTTTCCTTCTCGCGTGCGGGAGGATGATATCCTCCCCTACGTTCGTATTTATTTCGTTTGCTGATTTTTTGCCAATGAATCAAAATCCGATGCTAAACACCGTATTCACGCGTTCAAACCCAAGTTCAAACGCATCAAATCCGCCATGTACATTCGCGTATTCGTCAAACTGCGCATCTTCAAACGGAATATAGCCTCGTTCCATAATCGCATTAGTCGCTGCAAGATACAGATATCTGATTGCATCCTGGGGAGCACCCGGCAAGAAAGGAGTATGGATACAGTTGCTTAAGCAGAATCCATGCGTGCTCTGCAGCCCGTCATACGCAATGGCAAGCAGCTTACCGTCCTTGAACACACCCATATACTGTTCAAGAGGTCTTTGCGAAAGCGGCTGCTGCAAAAGGTTGCGAATCCCATAACCGCCCGTTCTTTTGAAAATCGGATCGGGGTGCTGAGAAATCAACTCCTCGACAGCGTCAAGGTCCTTTAATTCCAAAGCGTGAATATCATACTCTTTAGCGGCTTCGGGCAGCACAAAAGGCTCTCCGAAATACATGGTTTCGGGACATGCTTTCAGGGTCTTGTAAGGAATACCCTCCAGTGCCTTTTCCACATCCTCCAAGCTCACGTCGGTATCAAAAATACAATCAATATTACCGGGGGACAGCTGCATAAGTGATTCGATATAGTCTCTGAGCTCCTCAATGTCATTCAATACCAACGTCAAATGCGGTTGGTCGTAAAAATTATCACTGGTCACAAAGCAACCCTTATTCTGCAGATTGCTATCGGATAACACCTTGGAGCCGTTGAATGCAATGGTAACTGCTGTATACCCGTATCGTTTTGCGTCTTTTTCCAAGAGCCAGTCGATAGCATCATCAGCACTGATCTCCGAAAAATTGGGCAGTGTATGACGAAATTCTGCCACGGCGGTTGCATTCAGCTCGTGATCTGCCCAGACAAATTGCTTGCCCTTCATGCTCTCGCGGTACTCGCTGGGCGTTTTACCGTATTGATCCTTGAACGCACGAATAAAGCCCTCGTGGCTATCATATCCGCACTCCAATGCAATGGTCAAAATATCGGTATCAGACAGACGCAGCAGCCTTGCTGCCTTATTCAAGCGTCTGAAGCGCGAATACTCCATGACGTTAAATCCGGTGTGGTTTCGAAAGATACGGTTGAAATAATCAATGGAAAATCCCGCATTTTTCGCTACCTCTTCAATCGTGGTTTTTCCGGAGCCCAACTTATCGATATACTTTACCGCGTTTTTGATCAATTCATGATTTTCGTTATGACTCATAAAAATCTCCTTTTCACAAATATTTTCCTCGAGGTACATCTGCATTTTAACACATCAATCAGCATTTGTCTTGACCAAAAACGCGCAGTTTCAAGTTGACTATCGTCATTATAACAGTTTTTCTTGACATCGTCAAGAAGGAGCGTCCGTAAGATGCATCTCACCCACCGCAACCGCGTCGTTGAAACTCGTGCAACTCGTTTCAATCTCCGCTGCGGTCCCCCCTCTCCAGCGGAGAGGGGTTTTTTTGGGCATCCGTCTTACTTGACTTTCCAGGATAAGTCAGCCATGATCAGCCCTCTCCGCTGGAGAGGGGGGCCGCAATGGAGATCGTTCGAGGCATCGAGCCAAGAATGATCGACGCGGTTGCGGCGGGTGAGATGCATCCTACGGACGCTCTTTCACCAAAAGCAAAACACGAAAAAGCCACCACGTAAGTGGTGGCTAATTCACAGCCTTTCGGCCGCCGTGATTCGTATTACGCAAGCACCGATTGCTTGAATGCTGCGTATTCCTCGTCTTCACCGAAGAATGTGTCGAACGTAGGCAAAAATTTTTCGGGGTGAACGCCGGGAAGGATGCATTCCTCCATCAGATCCTCGTCGAGGATGGCCGAGAAATACAGGGGATTTCTTGCACGCACGTGGAAATCCTCGCTCTTGGCAACCTCGTTGACTTGATTTGCGACGACAAAGAACTGCTTGAGTGCAGCAAGACACTTTTGCTTGTCGCCCAGCTTCATGTAGGCTTTTGCTTCATTTGAATAAGCCGTGATCTTATATGCCGCGTAAAAATTCGGGCAGCCCAGATCAAAGACAGAGAGTAGGGCTTGGTTTGCCTTGATAAACGCGAGCGCCTTGTCGGTTTGTCCTTGCTCGGTATAGGTGTACGACATCTTTTCCAGCACGTGACTCATGGTCCAGTACATTTTCCACAGAGCGTTCTGCGCATACTCCTCTTGATCGGCATAACTTTTTTTACCTCCCAGCATGCCAACCATGCCGAGAACGCGTCTGTCGTAGCACTCTGCGCTCATTTTTTCAATGCAAGCCTGCGCCTTTTCGTACTGCGCGGTCTCGTTGTAAATGCGCGTCAGCATGTTCAGCGCGTCGTCCACCTGTTCTTGGTCTCCGCAGGTATCCACCACCTCGGTGCAGACCTTGATTGCCTTTTCCACAGCCTTGGCGCGCTCGTCTGCGTCCTCGGAGAAGCGATTGACCATGGAAAGGGAAAAGGCAAGATAGATTTTGAGCTCGGGGCTGTTGGGATAGCGCGAAAGCCCCTCGCTGATGATCTCAATTTCTTTATAGGTGTCCATGCTGTCATCTGCCGCTTGGATAATCTTCTTGACCTCTTCGGCATAGCTGTTATTGTGATAGCCAAACAGGCGATCGATCGAAACGCCAAAGTATTCTGCAATGACGGGGAACAGGCTGACGTCGGGCGCACATACGTCGTTTTCCCATTTGGAAACCGCCTGCTCCGAAACGCCGATCTTTTCGGCAAGCTGTGCCTGCGTGACCTTTTTCGCCTTGCGCAGAGCGTAAATATTACTTCCGATACTCATATTTTTATCCTCATTTCAATGTTGTTTCGTGATCACGATACCATTATAGCATGCGCCTGTATATCTTGCAACATATCGTATGGTTTGTTTTTGAAAACAAAAATCAACCCCGGGTTGGATTTGGACTTGGAATAAAAAACGGCGGCCAAAAGGCCGCCGCTTACTTTGTTCTTACTGTATCAACTTCTCAATAGCCTCCCAATAGGGGGAGCCTTTGAAATACGCCTCGATGGCCTCGGGGCTTTTGACCTTGAAGGTCTTGTCGCTCTCGATTGCCAGCTCCTTGAGATATCCCGCAAAGCCATATTCGTCCACGTACTTCTCGGTAAACGCGCGGTTTGCGATCTTGTCTATGCCAAAGAGGGAAATGGCCTTATCCTTGGACAGGTGTATGGTCAGCGAAAGTCCGCTTTCCTTGGTAAATTCCAGCTCGTAGAATACCACCTCATCCCAGGTAAAGGAATCGGTCTTGAAAAAGACGTAGGACTCCATGCCTTCCTCGGTGAACACGTTGCAAACGCCGAGCGCCGTGATCATGCTGCACACCAGCAGCACGCAGCACACGATTCCGATGATGACTTGCCCGGACAGCTTTTTCTTCTTGCCAATCTCGGGCTTTTTGTCGTCCTCAATGTAATCCTTTGCACCCGGTTGGAAGAGCAGGAAAACGATCTCCAGCAGAATGAAATCCACAAACACGCAATAGAACATGGCAGGCATGGTCATCATGGCGGGCTTGTCGCCTGCGTGGATTGAGAGAATAACGGGGGCGATCGACGCGGTCAGCGCGATGATGCAAAACAGCATCAGCAGCACGACAACCGTGCCAAGCAGAATATAGCCAAGACTGTTACGCTTGGCAAAGCTCTTACTACTTCTTCTTTTCATCATTCCAATACGCGCAGGACTGAGGCGTCATGGCATCTGTGCTTGAGCTCTGCCACTTCGCTCTCGGTCATGGGGGTTGTCAGTACGAAGGCGTAGTCGCCGTCAAACTCTATACGGTCAAAGTGTGCGCCCACCATCTGCTTGATCTCGGAAAGCGTGTAAAGGCCGAAGATCTTGATATAGCGCGGGCAGGCGTATTCTGCAAAGACGGTCAGATCTGCAGAGGTTGCGTTGACAAAGTGCGGACGCTTAACGGCTCCGCCCTTACCCGAAACAATGTCGATGATATCTGCAACAACAGCGCTTGCGGTGGGCAGCTTACCTGCACCGGGGCCGTAGAACATGACGTCACCCACCATATTGCCGTTGAGCAGCACGCCGTTGAATACGTCCGAGATGCCCGAAAGGGGATTGCTTGCGGGAACGAGATGTGGGCCGACCAGTGCGGTGATCTTGCCTTGCTCGTTCATATCTGCATGTCCGATCAGCTTAATGGTATAGCCCAGCTTGGCCACGCCTCTGATATCGGCGGAGGTGATTTTCGTAATACCCTGCGTGGGAATGGCCGAGGGAGGTACCAGCTTGCCAAAGCAAAGGCCGCACAGAATGGATACCTTGCGTGCGGCATCCAGACCCTCCACGTCAGCCATTGGATTGGCCTCGGCATATCCCAGCCTTTGCGCCTCGGCAAGTGCGTCGGCAAAGCTTGCGCCGTTGTCCTTCATGCGAGTCAGAATATAGTTGGTGGTGCCGTTGAGAATACCGTTGACCGCGCAGATGCGGTTGGAGGCAAGGTCCACGTAGATCGAGCGCAGCACGGGAATACCGCCGCCCACGCTTGCCTCAAACAGGTACGACACGCCCTTTTTCTCGGCCAGTGCCAAAAGCTCGGTGCCAAAGTTGGCAACCACCTCTTTGTTGGAGGTGACCACGCTCTTGCCCGCCTCAAGGCAGGCCTTGGTGAATTCGTAAGCGGGGTGCGAGCCACCCATCATTTCTGCAACCAAGGAGATCTCGGGATCGTTGACGATGATATCAAAGTTGTGCACCACGCGATCTGCAAAGGGGCTGTCGGGAAAATCGCGCAGATCCAGAATATACTTGATCTCAATATCGCTGCCACAGCTTACCTTGATCAGCTCTTTGTTTTTTGTCAGTACCTCAGCACAGCCGCTGCCGACTACGCCAAAGCCAAGAATTGCAATAGAAGTCATGGAAATTACCTCCGGGAATTGTGCGAATAATACATCATTTTATACTATACCACATTTTTTTGAGAATTGCAAGAAATGGAGTTGTAAATTTACAAATTATGTGATATAATTTTGATGCGACATTCGCATCGGAAGGAGTGAAGAATATGGCTTCGCCTATTGGAGATATGAAAAACGTCAAAATATTCGTGCTGTATCTGATGGAGAACATCGGATATCCCATGAGCTTTGTGACCATAAACGACGTGACGCTGCAAAACGATTACGTGATGTATCTGGATTTTGCCGAGGCGTTTTACGATATGCTGGATAACGACCTGATCGCCTGCGTTGGGCAGAACGAGGCAGGGGATGATTTATACGCCGTCACCTATAAGGGCAGATGCGTGGCCGAGGGGCTCAAAAGCGACCTGCTTCCGAGCATCCTGGATCAGAGCCTGCGCTGTGCCTTGCGCTACCTGGATTTTCAGAAGAGAGGCGTGCGTATTTCCACCAATATTACGGCACGTCCCGACAAGATGTATGACCTTGAGTGCAAGATGTACGAGAAGGAAGAGGTCATCATGTCGGTCATGCTGACCGTGGACAGCAGACTGCGCGCAGAGAGAATGGCGGACAATTTCCGCGAAAACCCCGAAAATATTTACAAAGGTGTGACCGCGCTGGTGGCGGGGAACGTAAATTACCTTTTTTCATAAGGGTTTTGGCAGGGTTTGGCACTTTAGTTAAAGTGAATAAATTGTAAATTCTGACAAAGTTTTGACCGAAAAATATCAAATGTCACAAAAAAGCTCCCGCGAGCGTTGCACAATGCTCAAACGGGGGCTTTTCTTGTTGTGCAATATTGACAAATTTCATTGGAAAAATTTTCAATGATGTGATAATTCGACAAAAATTTCTCTTGACAAAGGGTGCTTTTGTGATATAATGGTATAAATGGCACTATATCTATGGCGGTGAAAACATGAGCAACTCCAACACGAAAATACAGCAAAATGCAGAGCTTTCGGATCTGCTGTGTGCGGCGCGTGCGGGGGATCAGACGGCTTATGCGATCCTGCTGGAGAGATATGCGCCCATGCTGCGTTCCATGGCTGCCAAGTATGCGTCGCCCGATATGGGTGAGGCGGATCTGGAGGATCTTTGGCAGGAGGCCAGCGTGGTGTTCTGCAGCGCGGTACAGACCTACGATCCCTCCCGCGAGGGCGTGGAGTTCGGTCTGTATGCCAAAATCTGCGTCGGGCACGGACTTGCCTCCGTTATGCGCGTGTTCCGCAGGCAGCGCCGTCAAGGGCTGCTTTCCTTGGAGGGTGAGGGCTTGATCGAGCAGAATCCCGAGCTGCTTGGCTGCGAGGATTCGGTAACCGAGGCCTTGATCGATAAGGAACGCATGGAGGCCTTGCAGCTGACCATTGCGCGCAGCCTCTCGCCTTACGAGAGCCGCGTTTGGTGGTTGTACGTTTCGGGTGCTTCCACGGCACGCATTGCGCAAATACTCGGAAAGGATGAAAAATCCATTTCCAACGCCATCTACCGCATCAGAAAAAAGCTGCGGCAGGTGATCGGACAAGGGGACAACCCGTAAGGGTTTACCATAAATAATATACCACAACAAGTGAGGTAAAAACAAATGTACGAAGATGAAGTAAAAGTCGTTGGCGAAGAAGAGTTTGTTGACGAAACACTGGTTTGCAAGGAATGCGGCAACGAATTCGTATTCACCGCAGGCGAGCAGCAGTTCTACAAGGAAAAAGGCTTTTTGAACAAGCCCAAGAGCTGCAAGGCATGCCGCGACGCTAAGAAGAACGCAGGCAAGCCCGAGCGTCAGTATTTCATCGCTGTTTGCGCAGAGTGCGGCGGCGAGGCTAAGCTCAACTTCCAGCCTTCTAACGACAGACCTGTTTACTGCAGCGCATGCTTCGAGGCGAGAAGAGCTAAGTAATTGAACTCTTTGCGCGTATCATTTATTAAACAGGGAACATAATGTCTTCGTTTATATCTGATATCAATAGCTGACCGGTCAAGTAAAGCGGACGGGACATCCTATTATGGGATGTCCCGTCCGCTTTCTTTTTTTGCCTTTGAAAAATCACCGACTACTGCGTTGCTCCTCGCACGCGGCTCGACGATCGTAAGATCGCCTTCGCCTGGCGTTCTGCGGTGCGCCTGGTAATAGGCGATTTTTCTGCGGCAATTTGAAGTTGGAGTTCGTTTTTTTGCCTTTGAAAAATCACCGATTACTGCGTTGCTCCTCGCACGCGGCTCGACGATCGTAAGATCGCCTTCGCCCGGCGTTCTGCGGTGCGCCCGGTAATAGGCGATTTTTCTGCGGCAATTTGAAGTTGAAGTTCGTTTTTTGCCTTTGAAAAATCACCGATTACTGCTGCCCAATACCAAAACATAAAGCCCCCGTCGCCGCGGAAAAGATACGCTCCACTCGTATCAAGCCCGCGGGTAGGGGGCTTTTCGTATTTGATTGGATTTATTCGTCCACCCGTTTGATGTCCGCGCCAAGAGCGGCGAGCTTGCCCACGATGTTATCGTAGCCGCGCTCGATCAGCGAGATCTTGGTGATCTGGGAGGTGCCGTGTGCGCGGAGTGCCAGAATGATCATGGCAGCGCCTGCACGCAGGTCGGTGGAAACGACGGGTGCACCGGACAGCTTCTGGCTGCCCGTAAAGGATGCGGTTCTGTCGGACAGGGAAATATTAGTTCCCATTTTTTGGAATTCGTTGATGTATCTGAAGCGGTTATCCCAAACCAGCTCGCTCATGCGGCTGACGCCGTCTGCCACGCACATCAGTGCGCTGATCTGCGGGTGCATATCGGTCGGGAATCCGGGGTAGGGCTGGGTAACAACATCGGTTGCGATCAGCTTGCCTGTGCTGTGAACCGTGATGGTGTCGGTGCCGATCTCCAGCTTAACGCCCATTCTGGAAAGAACGGAGCAGATCGATTCCATGTGCTTGGTAATGACGTTATGTACGCATACGTCACCGCCTGCAATAGCTGCGGCAGCCATGTAGGTACCTGCCTCGATCATGTCGGGAATGATGGTGTGATGACAGCCGTGCAGAGACTTGACGCCGCGCACCTTGATGCTGGGCGTGCCCGCGCCGGTAATGTCCGCGCCGCAGGCGTTGAGGAAGTTGGCCATGTCAACGATATGGGGCTCCTGCGCAGCGCCCTCAATGGTGGTCTCGCCCTCGGCAAACACCGAGGCCAGGATGCAGTTGACGGTTGCGCCGACGGAGGGAAGACGGAAATAGATGGAGTTGCCGTGCAGACCTGCAGGAGATACTGCATTGATGTAGCCGCTCTCAACCGTGATCTGTGCGCCCAGAGCCTCAAAGCCCATCAAGTGCAAATCCAGAGGACGAACACCGAAATCGCAGCCGCCGGGATAGCCGACGTGCGCAGTTCCAAAGCGACCGATCTCAGCACCGATGATATACGCCGAGCCTCTGATCTTGCAAACCAGATCGTAAGGGGAGCAGCCGGGCTTGACGTTGGCGGTGTTGATACGGATGCGGCACTTATCCAGATATTCCACCTCTGCACCCATTCCGGTAATGATGTCCAGAAGCATAGCGATGTCGCTGACGGCAGGCACGTTGTCAATGACACAGGTATCCCCGCAAAGCAGAGTTGCAGCAATGATGGGGAGAGCAGCATTCTTCATGCCGTCAATATACACGTCGCCGTTGAGAGGGAGGCCGCCGTTGATGATGATCTTTTCCATAGTAATCTCCAAAAAATGCCCGGAATTTGGTGGATGCTTTGTGCCTTTGCGTCGCGGTCGGAAATTGGGGTTTTCGGTCGCAATCTGTCACTCGTGTGAGCGTGCATTTATTATAACATATTGTATATTATAAGTAAAGATATTTCCAAAATAGTTCACAGAATATTTACAAACTAATTCCAATCCAAAATCGAAATCTGTCAAATTATGTCGTAGTAATGTCATGGAACAACAGTTCTAAATGCACATTGTAATTATCGCTATAAGAGAGAAATATATCGTGAAAGATAATAAAGTGACGAAAATACGAATAAATGGTAAATATATAGTTCATAAATAATGTCGTACTACGACAAAATACAACACACCACGACATAGCATCCATGAAAATAAGCGCAAAAAAAGCCCCCGAAACAGGGGCAATCGCGCTTGCCGACGACGCGCGTCGGCAAGGCAAAAAACACCCTCAAAGCCACTATATGCGGCCTTGAGGGTAAGGGTTCATTGTTCTTGCGGGATCATGCCCAGACTCTTGTAATACGCCACCGTCAGATCCACCACCATGCCGTAGCTGGCGGTTCCTTCGGTGCCTTGAAACTTCAGAAACGTATCGTTGACCGCACCCGAAACCGAGCTTGCGGTGCTGTCCTGATACTTGGAAAAGAAGGCGTTGTAGGCAATCATCTCACGTCGGACGTCCATGTCCAGCGTGTTTCTTGCCTTGGCGTAGAGGTCGGGGTTGGCACGGTAGAGCGCGTTGGCCACGTACTCGTACATGTTGACGTAAGCGCAGTAGCGGATATAGGCGTCGTCCGACTCAATGCATACGAGGAAGGCGATCATGTTGGCCTCGTCCTCCTTGGCAATGCCGCGCTGGTGCGCCAGCTCGTGCGCTGCGGTGTAGGGGATGGTGTAATCGGGAAAGGCGATGTCAATGTTTGCTTCTCCCGTGAAGTAGGAGTAAACGCCCGTGATGTGCGTGTAGTTCATCAGCTCGCTGAGCATGACGGGTTTGAGTCTGGAATTGTAGTGATCAATGAATGCGTGCTTTTCGCAGAAGGTGTCGTAGGCACGGAGCAGCTTGTCGTTCATCTCGGAGAGCGAGTAGGGCATGATTGAGAAATCTGCCCCGTCATAGCTGACGTTTTCTTTTTCCTCGTTGATCTTGTCGGTCAGGATCAGCGCAGTTCTGTAAAGCTCCTCGGCGCTGACGTCCTGTTGCTGCATGCCCAATTTCTCGTCCAAGGGTTTGCCGTGATATCCCGTGGCAAAGGTAAAGACGAACAGGGAGAGCAGCAGGCTGACCACCGAGAGCAAAATGCCCACGAAGCTCCAGGTGCTGCGCCAGGTGTCACAGCGATACTTGGCCGCGTACCAAACGACAAGACCAAAGGCGACAGGCAAAAGCAGCAGGCAGCATTCGCCAAGCGAAAACGGAATGGGATTGGTCAGCGCGGCAAGCACGCGACGGAACAGTTCACTGACGTTCTGATTGAAAAAGTCGGCAAAGCCGGGCCACAGTCTTGCCACGACGTAAATGATCAGCGCAAGCGCGCCAAGACCAAAGAACACGTAGCTGACGATGGGTAAACGCTCATGACGCGGCTCAACCGCGCGCCACTCCTGCTTTTCCTCGGGGGAAAGCGCGGCGTACTCCTTGGCCGTAATGACCGAAGGAGCGAGCTCGGTTTTAGTTTTATTCTTCATGAATACCTCGGAAAATATTGTAAGATGATGCGCTGCATATCCGCGGGCAAAGGGGCTGATTGCAGCATACGTGTGTCCGAAAAGGGCAGCGGGAACTCAAGACTTTGCGCGTGCAGCGCGTGGCGGTCAATGCGCGCGTCGGGCGTGCCGTAAAGATCGTCGCCAAGTAAAGGGTGCCCTATGTAAGCAAAGTGCACGCGGATCTGATGCGTGCGCCCTGTACGCGGACAAACGCGGATGAGCGAAAGTCCGTTCCGCGCGTCCAGCACCTCGTAATCCGTGACCGATATTTCGCTCGGATCGGTTGAGTCGGGGCAAGTAGTGCGCATGATCACGCTGTCCGCTTGCCTGCGGATGCCGCAATCAATGGTGTGAACAAGGCCGTCCACGGGCAGCTCGCCCACAGCGATGGCCAGATAGGTCTTGTGTACCACTCCTGCCTTGATGGCCTCGGTCAGCTTACCGGATGCCACCTTATCCTTGGCGGCAAGCACCACGCCGGATGTGTTGCGGTCAAGTCTGCCCATGGGACGGAACACAAAGGGAATTCCCATCTTTGCATAGCGGAAGGCAAGCGCGTTGGCAAGCGTGTCGTCGTGATGATTGTGAGAGGGATGCGTGGGCATGTGCGGCGGCTTGTTCATGACGATGATGTGATCGTCTTCGTACAAAACGTCCAGCGGAATGTCCGTAGGCGGGACGTTGTGCGAGGCACGCTCGGGCGTGTCGTCAATGGCAAGGCTCAGCACGTCGCCCTCGTTCAGAATACGGCGCACCGTGACGTGCTCGCCATTGACCGTAATGCCGTTCTCGGTTTGCTTGAGCACGGTCAGCATGCGGGAGGAGATGGAAAGGGTATGCTGAATATAGGAGCGCACGGTCCTGCCGTGATGCGCGGCGTCGATCAAGAAATCCATAAATCCTCCTTAGCCGAACGGGAGTCGAACCAAGTTGGTTTTGACGGGCAGATTTTCCCGATCCCGTCATCTTTTCCCTTGGACATATTGCCTATATGCCCTGCGGGAAAAGCTTTGGGGCTCGAAAAAATCTGCTGCGTCAAAACTGCTCGCACCCGCCGGCGAATGCATTTTTGATAGCTTTTGGCGCGATTTTGCGAAGCAAGATACAAATCTTGCGAGTGAAAGCACGCCGAAAGATGCGAAAATGCATCGTCGTCGGGCAATTCGGTTCGGCTCCCGTTCGGCTATGCACGTGATGTATCCATTATTATACCATGCCTTTGTGAAAAATACAATGTGTATTGTGTGAATAAAACATAAGGGGCGCGTCTTTTGCATAGAATGTATCGAAATTCTTGAAATGGGAGCGTGAATATGAAAGCATTTTGTAAAATTCTGATCGTCGCTGCATTGCTTGTCTGCTGCCTTGCGACGCTTTGTACCTTGGGAGCGGGGGCTGCCGATCAAAAGCCCGCACCGCTCAGCCCCGCCTTGCACGTGCTGGCCGCGGGTACGGATATGCGTGTGGCAGCTCTTGTGGGCAACGATTACGCCTTTAGCAAAGAGGATTTTGCCAGAGCCATGAATCTTTCTTCGCTGGAGTACATTACGGTGACGTCCTTGCCTGATCCCGAAAAGGGAGCTTTGTACGCAGGCTCAGACGGCGTGGTTGCGGGGCAGACGCTGCGCGCGTCCGACATCTCTCTTTTGACCTACGAATCGGCAAGCGATACCGTGGGGCAGGGCAGCTTTACCTTTACGGTCAACGGCTCTGCATATGAGATGACCTGCGTGGTCTACTCCTTGGCAAGCATCAACGCCTCGCCCACGCTTGCGGCGGTTCCCGTGGGCGTGATGTCGCTGAAGGTGTACGCCAACACTCCCGCGCACGGCGTGCTGGGTGGGTATGACCCCGAGGGCGACGCGCTGACCTTTGAGGTGGTCAGCTATCCGGACAGCGGTATTCTGTGCGTGACCGATCCTTCCAAGGGCGCGTATACCTATATGCCGGGCAAGGACTTTGTTGGCGAGGACAGCTTTGTTTACGTGCTGCGCGATTGCTACGGCAACTACAGCACGGCAGGCACGGTCAGCATTGGCGTGCAGGCCTGCACGATTGGCAAATCTTACGACGACCTGGACGGCAAGGCCTGCCTGACCGATGCTTTGCACATGACCGAGCTGGGGCTTTTGAGCGGCACGCAGAAGGGAAGTCTGTATTGCTTTGAGCCTGACAGACAGGTCAGCCGCGTGGACTTTTTGGTGACGGCCATGAACGCGGTGGGCATGAGCTGCGCACCCGTGGCCAATATCGGCTTTGCGGATGACGCGGACATTCCCGACGCCATGAAGGGCTACGTCAAGACTGCGTATGAAAAGGGCTACGTGAATGCCGTGAGTGACAAGGGAGAATTGTACTTTAAGCCGAACGAGATCATCACGCGCGGCGAGGCGGCGGTCATCCTTTCCAATCTGATCGGCTACGCCAACCAAAAGATCCCCACCAGCTTTACCGATACCGTGCCCACCTTTGCCGAGGACGCGGTGGTGTCGCTTTACTCGCTGGGCGTGCTGCAAACACCCGACGGCAGCGTGCAGGCAACCGCCGCCATGACCCGCGCCGACCTTGCCGCGTGGCTGGCAAGAACCATTGAGTTGATCAAAAGAAAATAATGGGAAAACGCTGCATTTGTTATCAATGCAAAAAGGCCTCCAATGCAAATTGGAGGCTTTTTCCTGTGCTTATTATACCACAAAATCGTCAAAAAGTCAAGTCTTGTATTATGGATACGCGTATGTTAGAATAGATCCCACAAAGAATACGGAAAGGGATTTGTTATGCCGACGCTTACTTTGCAACAGAGAAAGGACAAAATTGATTGTCTGATCGACAAAGAGATCTATGACAATGACGAATTGGTTTATGCATTCGTTTCGGGTCTGTATTATAATCGGGAAATAGAGGAATGCATAGGATACGTGAATACACTTTTAAGCGTTGTCAACGAGAAATATCGGATTTACTATAGGCTATGGTATATTTCCTTGCTTTATTTGCACGGAGATTTTGATATGGCAAAGAAAGAATTTTTCTCATTGTCCTTAACCAATGTTCCGGGTCACATAAAAGAATTTTATCTGAAAAAGCTGGGGTTTGATGAACTATATAAAACTTGGATTATTCGGGAAACCGAAAGCTTTATTTTTCACATACATCCAAAGAGATATGAGAAAAAAGAAGATGTTTGTCACAGAATCAGCCGCCGCCAACTGGGCTATGAAATCGTCGGTAAGAATTTTTTCGGTATCACTCTTGAAAGAAAAATACACTACTTTTTATGGGATACAGAGGAAATGAAAAAGTGTTTTTCCGCTTCCCAAACTTGCTCCTGCTATGGCGTGATACAAGAAGGGGAATATGACAGAGATTGGCATGAATCAACGCATGTTTACAATTATTTGTTTGGAATAGAGAATCCGAAATCCTTTATTCTGGAGGGGATTGCGGTTGTCAACGACGGAAGAAAGGCCTCGGTGCGTTTGCGCTATGCCCAAGCAGCATATCGAGAACTCGGGATAAGAGTGAACATTGATGAATGGTGGAAGGATTCGACGGCGTTCAGAAATACAAACTCTTGGATTACTTACACAACAGCGGGATACTTTGTGCTGAAGTTGTGGAAAGAATACGGGAAGGAAAAGCTGCTTCGGTTGGCCAAATATCAAACGTACGAAGACGGTTGCCGTATTTACGGCGAATCGGAGCTGCTCAAAGCGATTCGGGAAACGGAAGAGGAGATCATGAGCTTACAAAGTGTTTCGTGCTGCAACTAACTTGGTGAAAGAGCGTCCAAAGGGGAAATCTCACCCACCGCAACCGCGTTATTGAAACTCGTTCCTCTCGTTTCAATTGCCGCTGCGGTCCCCCCTCTCCAGCGGAGAGGGCTGATTATGGTTGCCTTTTCATGGACAATCAAACAAGACGGACGCACACAAAAAGCCCTCTCCGCTGGAGAGGGGGGACCGCAGCGGAGCGAGTTTAGGTGAGGAACGCACCTAAACGAGAGAAGCGATTGTGGTGGGTGAGATGCATCTTACGGACGCTCTTTCACCAAGATCAGACTGTTGAAAGAAAAAGAAAAGCCGCCAACAGGCGGCTTTTTACTATGAATCCTTCACCCATTATTCTCAAAACTCCTGCTCGTCCTCTTTGACGTTTGCCAAAAGACTTGGCAGCTCGAAGATCGAGCGGATGGCGTGGATCTTGATGCCGGGGCACTCAAATGGACGCTTTTCTACGTTGCGGTAGGGGATGACCGCGGTGGTAAAGCCCAGTCTTGCGGCCTCCTTGACGCGGTTTTCCACGTGCGAGACGGCGCGCACCTCGCCGGAGAGTCCGATCTCGCCCACGGCAATCATGCCCTCGGGGACGACGCGGTCAAGCAGCGAGGAGAGCAACGCCAGCGCGACCGAGAGGTCGGTAGCGGTCTCGTCCAACCGTAAACCCCCTACGACGTTTGTGTATACGTCATTTTGATAGAATTTGAGTCCCATGCGCTTTTCCAAGACGTCAATGATCAGGCAAAGTCTGTTGTAGTCAATGCCGTTGGCCACGCGGCGCGGGGAGGGAAAGTAGGTCTGCGAAACCAGCGCCTGCACCTCGGCAATTAAGGGGCGCGTGCCTTGCATGGTGCAAACGGCCGCGCTGCCCGAAACGCCCTTGGGTCTGCCCGAGAGCAGCATTTCCGAAGGGTTGGTGACCTCTTCAAGGCCTTTGTCGGTCATTTCAAATACGCCGATCTCATTGGTCGATCCGTATCTGTTCTTGGTGGCGCGGATGATGCGGTAGGATTGCTGCTTTTCGCCCTCAAAGCAAAGCACGGCGTCCACCATGTGCTCCAAAATCTTGGGGCCTGCAATGCTGCCTTCCTTGTTGACGTGGCCTACAAGGAATACCGAAATGCCGTCGCCCTTGGCCTTGCCGATAAACGCCATGGCGTTCTCGCGCACCTGCGCAATGCTGCCGGGTGCGGAGTTGATCTTGTCCGACCACACGGTCTGGATCGAGTCCACGATCAGAATTTCGGGCGCGAGCTTTTCGGTCTCGCGCAGAATGCTGTCAATGTTGGTCTCGGTCAGCACGTAGAGATTGTCACAGTTGACGCCCAGGCGATCGGCGCGCAGCTTGAGCTGACCACCCGATTCCTCGCCCGAAACGTAGAGCACCTTACGGTTTTGCCCCAGCGCCTGCGAGATCTGCAAGAGCAGCGTGGATTTACCGATACCCGGCTCGCCCGAAAGTAACGCCACCTCACCAAGCACAAGTCCGCCGCCAAGCACGCGATCAAGCTCGTCAAGCCCGGTGTTGTATCGGATATGCTTGGGCAGCGCCAGCTCGTCAAAGCGCACAGCGTGGTGATCTCCGCTCATGGTAAGCGCAGCGTTGCGCTTGGCCGCGGCTGCAGCCTCTGAGCCGGAGGTGTCGATCACGTCCTCGATAAAGGTGTTCCATGCGCCGCAAGAGGGGCATTTGCCCATCCACTTGGGGGAGCGATAGGAGCATTCTTCACATATGTAAACGGTTTTTAAGCCTTTCATTGTTCTGTACCTTTCAGTTGATAGGTCTATTATATCACGGATCTTCCTGACTTTCAAGAGTGAAATACACGATTTCGGGGCAAACGGTCATGCTGCGTGCGCCGCCAAGACTCTGCGGATCGCAAAACGCGGCAAGCGTGCGCGTGGCGAATACCACGTCAGCGCCAAGGCAGCCGTCAAGCGAATAGGTAAGCCGTGGCTTGGGGCCTCGCTCGGGAATGACGATGGTGTCGGCGTTGCGGACGGCGCTATCCATCTGATCGGCAAGCTCACCCCAGGCAGCAGAGGCACAAACGGTACTGAGGCACGCATCTCCCTTTTGCAGCGTCACGATCAGCACGGGCTGCTCGGAGCGCGAAAGCTCGGTGCGGTGCACGGTCAGCATAGAGCCTTCAAACCATTCAACCGCGCTGCCGTATTCGTAAAATGCGACATGTGTGCCGTATCGCTCGGCAATCTCGCAAAGCCCTGCCTGCACCGCAAGCTCGTCTTGATCGGTCGTGACAGGCATATAGATCAGATCGGTTTTGCAGGAGCAGAGCAGCTTGGTCAGATGAGCATTTTGCACGGTGTGGTAATCGGTCAGCAGCAAAGCGCCGATCTCGGTCGCATGCATTTGCGAGGAGGCATACGTTGCGTGATTCAATGAGCTTCCGATTCCCGTGGAAAGATCGCAGATATATGCGCGATATCCGTCTGTCGCAACAATGGCCTCGGAAACCGACGAAGGATGCGTGTAGGCCGCGTGCAGCTCGTCTTGCTCAAGTGCTGCGCTGATCGGAAAAAAGATGCAAAGAGAGCAAGCCAGCAAAAGAGGCGGAAGAGAGAGCATCAGCTTTTTGCGCAGCGGCAGAATCAAAAGCACCAGCATAATGCAGCAAAACAGAATACACAGCAACTGCACGGCCGTGTGCGAAAGCGGAATCAGCGCACCGTCCACGGCAGAAATGCTCTCTACGTATGGCAGCATCAGCGCGTAAAACATGCGGATCAGCGTGCCGAACAGATTGGCGATGGGTGGGATGAAGCAAAAGAGCAGCGCGCCTGCGCCCAGCACCAGCATGGCCGAGACGAGGGGAGAGATCAAGAGAGTGGTCAGGGGAGAAAAGAGTGATACGTGCCCGATCAGAAAGCATGAGGGCACCATGATCGCAAAGGTGGCAATCACGCCGATCAGCATGGTCTCAAGCACGGCAGAACCAAAGCCGACAAGCCTGCGCTTGACTTTCGCGTGCGGCGGCTTGCAGATCTGCTCGCTGCGCTCCTTCAGATAAGCGTGCAAGGGCGGTACCAGTACCACGATGCCAAACGTGGCAAGGAAGGAGAGAATAAAGCCGGTGTCGCAAGCAGAATAAGGGTCAAGCAGTAAAATGACCGCACCCACGAGTCCCAGCGCAGTCAACGTGTCGTTATCCGAGGCAAGCAGGTAAGAAAGCTGCAGCATGCACATCATGGCCACGGCACGCAAGGCCGAGACAGACATACCGGTCAGCAGCAAATATCCAACCGAAGCCGCGACCAAAAGCAGGGCGCGCACCTTGCGGTGCACGCGCAGCTTACCAAGCAAAAGCCCGAGTGCTCCGATCAGGATCGAGACGTGCATGCCGGAGAGTGCCAGCATGTGCGAAGCACCCGCACGCTCAAAGTCGCGCGAAAGCGTGTCTGCCAAAAAGCCCTTGTTGCCAAGCAGCAGGGCGCAGGCAAGGCCTCCGCTTTGGTTCTCGCAAAGATTTAAAAGCTCGCGGCACAGGGCGTTGTTGAGCTTGTGCAGCGCGACTGACGGAAGGCGCGAATGCTCTGCGACCTGCTCGATCTGCCATTCCTCAACAGAGGTGAATCGCAGTCGCAGGCCTTGGGCAAGCGCGTCATTTTGATTTGCGTAGAGAGTGTTGAGTTGATCGTAGGTGGAGGGCGCGGAGGTAGCCGTGAATTTGTCTCCCATCTGCAGACTCGCATTAAACTCGCAAACAAGCTCTGCGTCAAAGGTCTTTCTTTGTCCGTCCAGCTCGTGCACGCGGATGCGATATACGGTCATGCCGTCCGAGCCATGTCTTTCCAGCACCGTCGCTTGCACCTCGCAGCTCTCACGCTCGGCAATGCTTTTGTACGGCTGCTGTCCAAGATCAAACGCCAGATACGCACCGGCAAATGCGACTGCCGCGCAAAGCAAGCCGACGGCAAAGCAGAGCAGAACCCTTTTGGAAATGCGCTTGCAAAGGCAGAGCACGACGCAAAAAATCAGCAGCACACCGGATGCGATCATGACTAAAATTTTTACGGCAGGAGAGGAAAAACGTGCACAAAACACGCATATAATATATAGCAGACAAGCAGAAAATAACGGTCGATTCTTTAAAATAGCCATATCTTTCTCGCTTTTTATGTAAAATTCACCTTAATTTTACCCGAAATTGACATGAAAGTCAATGCAAAACACTGAATTTCAAAAATTACCTTGACAAATTCAGGAAAATCGTATATAATGGTACTTGTGTAACATGAAAAACCGTTGCAAACGTAAAACCATGAAATTATTCGGAGGAATATATTATGTTTGAGAAACTCAAGAACCTGTTCGTGGAAGAGCTGCAGATCGATGCTGACGAAATCACCATGGACGCGGAACTGATCAAGGACCTGGGCATCAACTCTATCGAGCTTGCAGACCTGGTTATGCTTTGTGAAGAGAAGTTTGACATTGAGATCGACGACGAGGACATTCACAAGTTCGTGACCGTAGGCGACGTTGTCAACTACCTGGAAAATCGCTGATCAAACAAAATGAAAAGAATACCGTTTTCCGTTGATTGAAACGGAAAGTTCGGGAAGACAAAGACCGCAGAGAGCTCTGCGGTCTTTGTTTGTATAACGAAAACCACGCGATAGTCGCGTGGTTCAAAAGAGGTTAACCGGTGAGAAAAAACAAGGGAATAAGGTGTAATGAAATATGTGCCTGTAGGGACCGGCGTCCTCGACGGTCCAAAAGCAACGGATAAAGGAGAAGTTTGGTCTAACAAAAATATGTTAGGATATGGTTGAATAGAAAACAGAATATGATTTGTTCAAGCTGAGTCTATGCTTTTGCAATCGTGTGAAAAACGCATAAAATGGACCGTCGAGGACGCCGGTCCCTACAGTATATGATAAAATTTAGAGCAAACCCGTTTACGGGTAGCAAGTAATAAATGCATGGCTGGCAGGCCAATTGACGGCGCACTTGTGCGCAGCCAGTAGTATTAGGGCTATGCCCGAAACTGAAATACCCCCCGTTTTACGGGGGGATATTTATTT
>JAZNYL010000093.1:0-4726 GCA_045594445.1 Eubacteriales bacterium | reverse complement strand
TACGGTGTTTATTGTAATTATCGGGTTATGTTTTTTCGCTAATTCCGCAGCCCCATCGGGCTGACGTATTACTTATGCCTTCACAACCTCGACCAAGTCGGATCAGCCATGTCGTTCTGTGAGCCAAGGAGTTGGGATAGGTGGTTGTCTTCCTAAGACCGCTTGGCCTCCGACTTGCCCCCTACGGTGTTTATTGTAATTATCGGGTTATGTTTTTTCGCTAATTCCGCAGCCCCATCGGGCTGACGTATTACTTATGCCTTCACAACCTCGACCTCACCCTTGGCCTCGGCAATATCGTAAATGATCTCGCCCACGGCGGGTGCGGTGATCTTGCCCAAAAGCGGATTTTTGATGCTGACGACAGGCGTGGAGATGCTTGCCTCAACCTCACTTCTCTCAAATGCCAGATCGCACTCGTGCATCTCGCAATTGATCAGCTTGAGCCCCTCGCAATAGCAAAGAGGCTGCGTGCCGATGATGGTGCAATTTTCAAACGTCACATTCTTGCAGTACCACGCAAGATACTCGCCCTTGACGCGGCAATTGCGCACCAAGACGTTTTCTGCGTGCCAAAACGCATCCTTGGTATCCAGATCGCAATGCTCAAAGGTCGCATTTCTGACGTACTGGAACGAATACTTGCCCTTGAAGGTCATATTCTCAAAGCGCAGATTCTCCGCGCGCAGCATAAAATACTCTCCCTCGGCCGTCACGTCCTTGACGTCAATATCCGCACTCATCCAGCCAAACTCGGCAGAGCGGATGGAGCACGCGCGCAGACTGACCGCGCGACATTCGCGAAGCGCCTTGATGCCGTGCAGCTGTGCATTGGTCACAGCAATATGATCCGAATACCAGAGCGCTGCACGGCAGGTCTCGGACAGATGGCATTGGTCGATTTGCAGGCTATGCACGTGCCAGAAGGGATAGCGCAGGTCAAATTCGCACTCCTGCACCTTGACATGTTTGCATTCCTTGAACGCACTCTCGCCGTCCGCAGGGCCCGCAAAGCGGCAATGATGCACAAAAACGTTCTCCTCGCCGTAAAAGGCTCTCTCTTGGTCGTAATTCTGATTGGTAAACTCTTTCATGGGTTATGATTTCACAAAATGCCAGACCTGCATTTCGCTCTCGCCACGGTTGGCAAAGGCGTAATACGGGATCAGAATGGCATCCACCTTCTCCTTATTCTGTGTTTTTTGGCGGTACAGCGGCGCGTTGGGCTCTCGTACCGTACGCCATGCGCGCACCGTCAGCTGCGGCACGCCAAGCACCGCGTGCTTGCCGTACTTGAATCTTGCGCGGCTGTCCAGGACAATATCGCGCAGCAGCTCTCCGTTGTCCGCGCCTTCCATGCAATACAGCACGGGGCCGCGCATGACGGCAAACCTGCCCGCATCAAAGACCACCTCGGGTCTTGCCTCCACAAAGACGGGCTTCATGGCAAAATCAAAGTCCAGCTCTTCGCCGTCGTGCAGATCGAAATAGGCGTATCCCTTGTCGGTCTCTCCGTCGTAGCCGTCAAACCAGCCGGGGATTCGTACTGCCACGCGCGCGTCGCCGCCCGACAGCTTGATCTTAATTTTTCCGTTCTCGGGATAGCGCGTCACCTGCTCGATCACCAGCATCTTGCCGTTACGCTCGATGGTGGTCAGACTCTGCATGAACTGATGCACGTAAATGACCTCGCCGTCGTCCGAATACATCATATTGGCAATGGACGGAATGAATCGGACGATATTGGGTGGGCAGCAGGAGCATGCGAACACCTCTTGCCTTTGCATGGGCGGCCAATTGACGCTGCGATGATTGACGCTGACGTCACGCTTGTGCATGCGCGGCATGATCTCCAGCGGATTCTGATAGAAAAAGCTCTTGCCATCCAAGGAAAGCGAGGACATAAAGCCATTATAAATGACGCGCTCGACCACGTCCGAATACTTGGCATCCGCGCCAAAGCGCAGCATGCGGTTGGCAAACAGCGCAAGCGCGAGCGACGCACAGGACTCGGTATATGAGATCAGATTGGGCAGATCATAATCCACCGTGAACGCCTCGCCCGCACCGCTCGAGCCGATACCGCCCGAAATATACATGCGCTTATTGGCTACGTTATCAAAAATCGCCTCACAGGCAGCCTGCAGCTCCCTATCTTGCGTATACAGCGCCACGTCAGCCATGCCGCAATACAGATACATGGCGCGCACGGCATGTCCCTCGGCAGTCCTCTGCTCACGCACAGGCGCGTGGCTTTGTGAATAGGAAGGATCCATCCAATCGGGCAAGCGGATCTCGTCATGCCCACGCATATCTACAAAATGCTTGGCAAGATTCAGATACCGCACCTCGCCCGTGCATTCATACAGGCGCACCAGCGCCAGCTCGATCTCCTCGTGTCCGGGAGTCTTGAAGGGCACGTCGTCATCAATGACGAATCTTTTTTCTATGTAGTCCGCATAGCGGCACATGCAATCAAGGAACTTGCGCTTTCCCGTTGCGTTGTAGTACGCAACCGCCGCCTCCATGAGGTGTCCTGCGCAGTAAAGCTCGTGCCAATCGCGGTTGGCAAAGCGATTTTCGGGCTGCACAACGGTGAAGAAAATGTTGAAATATCCGTCCTCGCACTGGTTTTTCGCAATCAGATCAACCAGGTCGTCAATCTTTTTCTCAAGACGCGCATCAGGTCTTTGCGCGATCTGATACGCCGCACCCTCCATCCATTTTGCCACATCACTATCCCAGAAAAAGTGGGGCTTGTTGGGCGCATCGGGCTTCCAATCAAAGCGAAAGGCGTCAATTCTGCCCGTGTCCGCAAAGCGATCGTACACCGCCTTCGTGGTCACGCGTCTGACAAGTGCCTGCTTATGCTTCCAAAAGCCGCCCGTGATGCGTGTACTTGAAAAATCAACCGTTCTGTGCATGTGCATCCTCCTCTGCCTTTTGTATTTTTTCTTTTGTCTGCTCGGTCAGATACCCGCGCAGCTCCTTTGTATACGGTGACCACGCAGCATTTTCCTCGCCGTAGGTCAGATTGAGCGTGTACTCCAAGGGAATCCACGTATTCAGCGACGCCTCGTTGTGAGAAATGACCGCCTCCATGTTGTCAAGCGCCTTGTAAAGCTTGGCCTCGGGCGTCTGCCTTGCCTCCATCTCCTCGTAAAGCGAGCGGAATTCGGACACATAGGGCTCGGGCAGCATGGCAAAGATCTGCTCCCACGCCCGGGCCTCGGTCATCTCATTCTGCTCGGTTTTATAAAACGAGGGGACGTCACCCGTCAGCGCCTCGCCAAGATCGTGGATCAGGCACATGCGGATCAATTTGTTATGATCCAGCTCGGGATACTCGTCCGCGCAAAGCATGGCAAGCACCGAGAGCCGCCATGAATGCTCCGCAACCGATTCTCTTCTTCCCGACGACGTCCAGGAATGGCGCGTATTGCACTTGAGCTTTTCGATCACGCCCATAAACTCAATCAATTGGCAGGGCCTCATGCCTTCACCTCCGAATCCGCATTTTTTCTTGACTTATATCTCATTTTATTATATAATAAAAGAAACGATAAGTCAACCAAAAATCGACACTTCGGAGGATTTATGTATCCCTTACTCTTAAAGCCCGCCGTCAAAGACTACCTCTGGGGCGGCCAAAAGCTCAAAACGCTCTACCATATTGACACCGATATGGATATCGCTGCCGAGGCTTGGGTACTCTCCTGCCATCCAAACGGCCAGAGCACCGTGCAAAACGGTGAGCTTGCAGGCAAAACGCTTTCCGAAGCGCTTGCCGCTTGGGGACAGACCGCGCCCGAAATTTTGGTCAAGCTGATTGACGCGCGCGATAAGCTCTCTTTGCAGGTGCATCCCGACGACGCTTATGCACAAGTACACCACCAAAGCCGCGGCAAGACCGAGATGTGGTACGTGCTGGACGCCGATCCCGGTGCTGCGCTGATTTGTGGCTTTGACCGCGCCGTGACCACCGAGGAATTTGCCGCACAGATCGCTGCGGGCACGCCCGAGCGTCTCGTTTCCTTTGTGCCCGTGCATCCCGGTGACGTCTTTTTCATCCCGCCCGGAACCGTGCACGCCATTGGCGCAGGCATTTTGCTTGCCGAGGTGCAGCAGAATTCGGACGTTACCTACCGCGTTTGGGACTGGGGACGCGTGGGCGCGGACGGAAAGCCCAGACAACTGCACGTAGAGCAGGCGCTGGCGGTTTCCAAAACCGAGCCTTACACGGTGGAGCAGGGTGCAAATACTGCAAAAGAAATCAATGGCGGCAGCTTGCGTACCTTGGCAGAATGCGAATATTTTGCCACCTACGCGCTGGCATTGGACGGCACAGCAAACGTCAACGTTCCCGCCGACATCCACGGTATTCTCTGCACGGGCGGCTCTGCCACCGTTTGCGCAAAGGGCTGCGAGGACGTTTCCCTCTCTCCCGGCGCGTGCGTCTACCTACCCGAGGGCATGAGCGCCCAAATTCGTGGTAAGGCGGACGTTTTGTGGATCAAGTAAGTCAAAAAAGCCCCATGGGGCTGCGGAATTAGCGGGATGAGAATAAAAAATGGGCTGCTTCATTTGGCGCTGTTGACAAAGCCCCAAAAAATAAAGAAAAAAATCCGCTCGGATAATACCAAACGGATGAAAAACAAATATTTAAGGTTGGCAGAGGTTCTCGCTTTGAGAGCCGCTACCAGCCTTTTTAAGTTCAGCGCGCAGG
>JAZNYL010000092.1:0-65178 GCA_045594445.1 Eubacteriales bacterium | reverse complement strand
GGTCGGCTTTTTATTTCAGGCTCAAAAGCTCTCCGACTGTGACAAACGTAAACCCTTGCGCGATCAACTCCGGAACGAATAATTTAAGCGCTTGCAGCGTAGGACTGTCAGCTCCGATATAATCGTGCATTAAAATGATATCACCGTTTTTTGCGTTACTGATCACGTATTGCGCGATTTCCTCGGGTGGCGTGTGTGCCCAATCCCGCGTATCCAGATTCCATAGGACATTGGTATAACCCAACTGCTTGATCACGGAGCGCATCTCGTCGTTCAACGCACCCTCCGGAGGGCGGAATAGCCTTGCATGAACACCGCTTTGCAGGAATATCTCTTGCTCGCAATCCAGAATCTGTTGCTCTAAGATAGTGCTGTCAAGTCTTGCAGCATGAGAATGCGTATTGGTGTGATTCCCTATCTCGTGTCCTCTGCTTGCCACTTCCCTGACCGTATCGGGGTACTGCCCTACGTTGACACCGATCATAAAAAACGTCGCTTTGATCTGATATTGATCCAAAAAATCCAGGATCTGACGCGTTTGCCTTGGATGAGGTCCATCGTCAAAGGTCAGCACGATTCTTTTGGTTGAAAAGGTCTGCGCGGAGGAGGCCGCCGTACTGATCTCGGCTGCCCGAAGGATCAGAACGAACAGCACAAAGAAAATCAAAAGCTTTTTCATCATGTCAAAACGATCTCGTCAAGTGTGCCGAATCGGTAGCCCTGCGCCTTGATCTGACAAATGACGTCCTGCAAGATTTCAGCATTGGTTGCTGAAGTGGGATGCAAAAGCATAATTTCGCCGTTATGCAGATGATCCATGATCTTTTTCGTGGCTGTTTCGGGTGACATTTGGTTCCGATTATCCCAATCCGCATAGGCAAAGCTCCAGAATACCGTTTTGTAGCCGAGGTCTTTTATCATAGATAACGAATTCTGATCAAAGGTTCCTTCGGGAGGTCTGAAGTATTTTGCCATTTGTGCGCCTGTCAGTCCGGTATACTTGTTTTCAAGGGCTTGTATCTCCTCAAGCAACTGCGTTTTGGTCAGCGAGGTGATATTCTTATGCTTGCTTGTATGATTGCAGACCAGATGACCTTCCGCGGCCATACGCTTGACCAACTCGGGATTTCGATCGATCAGATTGGTCAGAATAAAGAATGCTGCCGGCACGTTTTCCTTGTGCAGCACGTCAAGGATTTTTTCCACGTTTCCGTTCTCGTAGCCTGCGTCAAACGTCAGATAAACCACCTTTTCTTCATTCTGATCATCGTGCACCCGGTCAATATAGATTCCGTTATAGTTTTCTATCCATGACAGATCACCGTCAACCAAGGGTTGGGTATGATCCATCGTACGTTTGCAATACCAGTGTACTTGCTGCGAAGCATTTGTATTTATGCATAATAGAGTGAATAAAGTGGAACATATGCATAACGCCGCACAGATCCGCTTCAATCCTGCACATTTCATCTCATCAGCTCCTTTCTCCCTTATTGTATGCGGAATATTGATATCCTTGCATGGAAAAAGCCACCGTGATTATTTAGCAAAATTAACATGAATATATATGCATTATTGTTGAATATTGCCATTGCATTTGGTAAGATTATGCAGTATAATATATTCATATTTTGAAATCCCCAAACGGAAAGGCATTTATCATGAAAAAACAAATCAAAAAGATCGTTCTTGCTTACTCGGGTGGACTTGACACCTCTATTATCATCCCTTGGCTCAAAGAAAACTATCCGGGATGTGAAGTCATTGCCGTTTCCGGCGATGTCGGACAAGGTACGGAGCTTGACGGACTTGAAGAAAAGGCGATCAAAACGGGCGCCTCCAAGCTGTATGTGCTTGATCTGAAAAAGGATTACATTGAAAACTATATTTATCCCTGCTTGAAAGCAGGTGCTGCATACGAGGATTATCTGCTCGGTACCTCTCACGCGCGTCCTTGTATCGCAAAGGGCTTGGCAGAGATTGCAATTCAAGAAGGTGCGGACGCGATTTGTCATGGCTGTACCGGTAAGGGCAACGACCAGGTGCGCTTTGAGTTGACCATCAAGGCATTCGCTCCCGATATGGAGATTATTGCTCCCTGGCGCGTATGGGAGATCAAATCCCGTGAGGAAGAAATCGATTATGCCGAAGCGCATAACATCCCGCTCAAAATCAGCCGTGAGACCAACTATTCCAAGGACAAGAACGTATGGCACTTGTCTCATGAAGGCCTTGACCTTGAAGATCCTTCGGGCGAGCCCATGTATCAAAAGCCGGGCTTCCTTGAAATGAGCGTTAGCCCCGAGCAGGCACCCGACACTCCCACGTATCTTACCATTACATTTGAGAAAGGCATTCCCGTTGCGATTGACGGAGAGAAAATGGACAGCGTTGCTCTTGTTGAAAAGCTCAATGAGCTTGGCGGTGCTAACGGAATCGGCCTTTTGGATCTGGTTGAAAATCGTCTTGTCGGTATGAAGAGCCGCGGCGTTTACGAAACTCCCGGCGGAACCATTCTGTATCACGCACACAAGGTGCTGGAATCGATTACACTTGACAAGGAAACGCAACACTACAAGCAGCAGGTCGCAATCAAGTTCGGTGAGCTGGTTTATAACGGCCAGTGGTTTACGCCTCTGCGTGAAGCACTCTCCGCGTTTGTGGATCAGACGCAGCAGACCGTCAGCGGTGACATTAAACTCAAGCTTTATAAGGGTAATATCATCAATGCGGGCGTGACCTCTCCCAACTCCCTTTACAGCGAGACCATCGCTTCGTTTGGCGAGGACGGCGGCGCTTACAATCAAAAGGACTCTGCCGGCTTTATCAATCTGTTTGGTCTCCCCATTAAGGTCAAAGCAATGCTGGACGCTCAGAAAAACAACTGATGATATATACGGGGTGTCTCTATGACAAGACACCCCTCGTTTGATTGACAGAAAGGACGATTCTTATGAACACCATGTGGGCAGGACGCTTTCAAAAGCAGCTAAACAGCCGCGTCAACGATTTCAATTCGTCAATACACTTTGATTGCCGTATGTATAAGCAGGATATTACGGGCTCCATCGCGCATGCAACCATGCTCGGCAGCTGTGGGATTATCCCCAAAGAGGATGCAGCGCTGATTTGCAAGACTCTGGGTGAAATTCTTCTTGATCTTGAAAACGGCGCATTGGAGTTTGACATGACTGCCGAGGACATTCACATGTTTGTGGAATCAGAGCTGACAAGCCGTATCGGCGACGTTGGAAAACGCCTGCATACCGCGCGCAGCAGAAACGATCAGGTTGCGCTGGATTTGCGACTTTATCTGCGTGACGAGATCAAGGATCTCAAGGCTTTGACTTGCCATTTGCTTGAAGTCATTTGCGACAAATCAGAGCAGCATGCATCCGATATTATGCCCGGTTATACGCATCTGCAGCGTGCACAGCCCGTGACTCTTGGGCATTATCTGATGGCTTATGCACAAATGTTTGCGCGTGACTATCGCAGAATGGACGACGTCGCAAAGTATATGAACGTACTGCCGCTCGGATCTTGCGCGCTGGCCGGCACGACTTACCCCATCGACCGCTTTATGGTCGCAGAGCTACTGGGATTTGACAGCGTATGTCAAAACAGCATGGATGGCGTTTCCGACCGTGACTATGCTATTGAACTGTTGAGCACGCTTTCTATCATGATGATGCATTTGTCACGCTTTTCGGAGGAAATCATTCTTTGGTCATCGTCTGAATTTGGTTTTATTGATTTGGACGATGCGTTTTCCACGGGCTCGTCTATCATGCCGCAAAAGAAAAACCCCGATATTGCCGAGCTGGTGCGTGGCAAAACAGGGCGCGTGTACGGTGATCTGACTGCGCTGCTGACCGTGATGAAAGGCATACCGCTTGCATATAACAAGGATATGCAGGAGGACAAGGAGGCAGTATTTGATGCGCTTGACACTGCAAAGATTTGCCTTGAACTGTTTGCTTCCATGTTGGAAACCGCAACTTTCAATACAAGCGTGCTTCGTGAGGCAGTCTCCACGGGATTTATCAATGCAACCGACTGCGCTGACTATATGGTCAAAAAAGGACTCCCCTTCCGCAGCGCATACAAGGTAGTCGGACAGCTTGTGGCTTATTGTATCGAAAACAAGAAAACGCTGGAAACACTCTCTTTGGAAGAATACAAGGCAGCTAACCCGATATTTGAACAGGACGTTTATGAGGCAATTGATCCCGACGTTTGTGTTGCTGGTCGCGCTTGCTATGGTGGACCCGCTCCCGAAAGCGTCAAAGCGCAGATTGAATCCATGCGCAATTTCTTAAAAGAAACAAATTGATATTATATGACTTTTGTGCGTTATGTGCAAAAGTCATATTTCATTCATGAGACGTTCACGCTATATTCAAGTATTCATGGTAGAATAACCCAAGATTATGTTGGGAGGTGACGGTTTGGCAGAAAACACGTTTCAGCGCAGAGAAAAAAAGATACTGTTTGACGCAAGCCTTGCCGAGCCGCTCAGACAGCGCATTGAGGAATACATGAATGCAGACCCATATAACAAGGATGGCAAGCCTTATACGATCTGCAATCTGTATTTTGACAATGAGCACAACGACGTGATCAGAAACTCGGTGCAGCTCCCCAAATTCAAGGAAAAGCTGAGACTTCGCAGCTACGGTACTCCGGGACCCAATGACAAGGTGTTCTTAGAGATCAAAAAGAAGCTCAACGGCATCGGAACAAAGCGGCGCGCAAAGCTCAAGCTCTCTGAGGTTTACGACTTTTTAGAAGAACGAAAATATCCTCAAGACACAAAGTACATCAACACGCAGGTGCTGCGCGAGATTGATTACTACCTTTCGCACACACCCGTCGAGCCGGTAGCTTACGTCAGCTATCAAAGATTTGCTTACTACGGCAAAGAGGATCCCAAATTCCGCGTCACCTTTGATTTTGACATCATATCGCGCAGACACGATCTTTCCTTAGAAAGCGGAAGGTTTGGAGAGCCGTTGCTTCCACCAGATCTTGCACTGATGGAGGTCAAATTTGCAGGCGCAGTTCCCTTGTGGTTTGTCAAAATCATGAACGAATTTGGGCTTTCATTCCACACCTTTTCCAAGATCGGTACCGATCTGAAAAAAACAGTACTGAAAAACAACGGGATCGACGAATTTTTGTTGACCGGGTTTTTATAATGGAGGATTACTATGCAGTTTTTAGAGAATCTGTTTAACCAGCTATTGGTCAACATCGAAATTTATTATGACACGGCAAACACCGGTGTTTCTACACTGACTCTTGGCAAAACGCTTGCGCTCATCGGTGCCAGCATTGGCATGTGCCTGCTTGTCACCCTGGTCTACATACTTACCAACCGTAAAAGAGGCTATTCTACCAAGTCGCTTCTGACCATTTTGCTCATGGGCCCCATCGTTTCGGTGATCGTTATCTCGGTCGGCTCTAACCTCGCTCGTGCCATCAGCATCGGCGGCGGTCTTGCGCTCATCCGTTTCAGACATTCTGTGGAAAGCCCTCAGGATCTGATCTTCATTTATCTTTCTGCAGCAGTCGGTATGGCTTGCGGCACGGGCGGTATCGGCTTTGCAGCCATTGCGATCGGTATTATCTTGGCGGTTATTATTATCGCTTCCCTGTGCGGATTTGATAAAATTGGCGGTGGATCGCTCAAACTGACCATTATGGTACCCGAAGATCTTGATTTCGACGGTGTATTTGATGAAGTTCTCAAGCAGCATTGCAAGGGCTACCACCTTGAGCGCGTCAAGTCGGTTGAATACGGCACGCTCAACGAGCTGCGCTACAGAATCCGCCTCAAGAATCCCAAGGCACAGAAAGCACTGATCGACGATATCCGCGTCCGCAACAGCAATCTCAACGTGGCAATCACCAGAAAGCCCAACGACGACTAATTGCTATTGAACACAAGAACACCGCAGTTTTCTGCGGTGTTCTTTTCATATTCAGAATCCCTCGTATTCGTCATAGAATCCGGCTTTTTGCATGCATGTGCGGTACGCATCCCACGTCCAACCGTCGCCAATGGTGCAGGTAAAGTGATTCTGTCCGTTGCCTATGTCGCTTTCCCATGTGATCATGTAGAAGCCGTTCTTTGCCTCGGGGACCTGCTCGACACGGATGCAGCCGTTTGCCTCGATTTCAAGATTGCCCTTGGTCACAGTTGCGCCGTTTGTCAGATCGGTCACGGTGTAGCTTGCGTGCACGGTAGACTGCGTGTCATTCGCTGTTACCAACGTCAGTTTGCCGTCCTCGGGCTCGTCGAACATCATGCAGAAAGGTGTCTGAGAGCGCTTGATGTAGTGATAAGCAATCTTTTTGCAGCCGTACCAGTCGACAACTGCATCGGATACCTGCGGCCAACCGTCAGCAATATTCCACCAAAGAATGCCGCTCATTCTCCATTTGTGGATGCGGAAGCGTTCAATGAAATACTTGACTGCCTCGGCCTGCGATACCTGGCTTTGTCTTGCAAATTCAGCAAGATCGCCCGAGGGCGTACCGAATAAGCGCTCAACCTGGCTGACCATCAGTCTGTTACGGTAAGAATACGGATTACCGTCTACGTAGGGTTCCATCCCCGCTGCGTGGATCAGCCAATCCGGATTGTCACATATCTCGTAGATCGACTCCTTAGGCAAGCTCTCTTCTGGAATGAACTTTTTGAGCGATTTGGGAGAAGGACAGCCGTGATATCCGATCTCGGATGCGAAATGACACTCGGATTTTCCGTAGAAATCGCCCTTAAAGTAGTCTCGCGGACCCCAGAGGTGATCCTCGGAGGGCATGCCGTACTTGTATGCTGTGGGATCCAGATAGGGGCTGCTGGGGAGATACGGACGGGTCGCATCGTGATTGCGCAGCTCGTGCAGAATGACGTCACGCGTGATCACATTATAATTGGGATCAAGCATGGCTGTGGGATCATCATCCGTCCTATGCTGCTCCCAATAAGGCACAACGAAAATATCGCATTCGTTATCCCCTGCCCACAAGACAAGCGAGGGATGATTGCGCTTTTCAATGGCAATCTGCCTGATCTCCTCCTTGACAAGCTTGCAAAGGCGTTCGTCGTCGGGATAGTGGCCACATGCGAAGCTGAAGTCCTGCCAGATCATGATACCATGCTCGTCGCAGTAATCGTATAGCACGTCGCTTGGATACACGTTACCGCCCCAGCAGCGGAGCATATTGCATCCCTGCTCGTCAGCAAGCTTGATATTGCGCAGTGTGTAATCATCGTGTCTGGACGGGAACGCATCGCAAGGAACCCAGTTGGTACCCATGGCGAAAATTCGCTTGCCGTTGACGATAAAGCAGAAATCACCGTCGTCGCCCGAGCGCGAGGTGCGCTTGAGCTGCAGCGTGCGGATACCGAAGCGGTACTTTACGCTGTCGTATTCCACGCCGTCCTTGACAAGCTTGATCTCCATATCGTAAAGATTCGGCTCGCCGTAATTCTTGGGCCACCAAAGCTTGGGCGCCAAGAAGCCAAACTGGATCTTGCAGGATGCGCAGAAGGGTCTGTATTCGTGATGGATGACGCTTTCACCGCATTCACCGTGCAAGATGACGCGGAAATCCGAGATGAAGTCCTCGTCGCTCTGAATACGCAGCGTGGTGCAGATAAATGCGTCGTGTTCGTTTGCCCACATCGTATAAGTAAACGGGTCTACGATGCGATTTTGCGGCCTGTAGACGATTTCTACAGGCTTCCAAAGGCCACCTGAGACAAGACGCGGCATAATATCCCATCCGAACATAGATCCGGCTTTACGCAGCTGAATGCCATCTTGGTTGTATTTGAGGCCAAAGCACATAGCAGGTACTTCAAATTCTCTTGCATAAATCGCTGACGGCAGAATATGAACAAGCAGCGTATGGGAGCCATTTTCCAGCGCATTCAGATCAAATGTGTGCGCATGGAACATATTCTCCACAAAGCCAAGCAGCTCTCCGTCCAGATAAATCTCTGCTGCCGTATCAATGCCGCCAAACACCAGCTCTGCGTCCATACAGGGCTTTTTTTCGTATGTGAATTCGGTATAGTAATACAAGTGAAGGTTTTCAAGACGCTGCGTTTTGACGGTATTCTGTCCCCAGTACACGTCCTCGAGAATCCCCTCTCTCATAAAGTCCAGCTCAAAGTTTCCGGGAACGCTTGCACGGATTGTCTTGTATCCTGCAGCGGCAACGTCAGCGGGTGTCCTCAGAGAAACGTGCTCTCTCTTTACCTTGGCGTTTTCTATCCAGGAAAGCTTCCAATCGTTAATTTTGATAGTTTGTCTCATAATTAACCTCCGGTTCAGAAATTAAAAGTCAACTGGTCGGTTTCGTTGATACCGTCCAGAACGCCGTTTCTACGCAAAATGTCAATCACCGCTTGCGACAGCTTTGCGCGGATCTTGAGATCCTCCACGGAGAAGAACGGCTCTTCCTCGCGTGCGCGGACAATATTCTCGGCAGCGGTTTCGCCAAGGCCGGACAAGGACGAGAACGGCAGACGGATCTTGCCGTTTTCGGGCAAAAATTCACGCCAATCCGATTTTTCCAGGTCAACGGGTAGGAATCTGATGCCACGGGCAAACGCCTCGTTGGCAAGCTGCAGCACGGCAAGGCTTGCCTGCTCCTTGGGAGATGCCTCAAGCCCGCGGGTTTCAATGTCCTTGATGTGCGCCATCAGGGCCTTCTTCCCTTTCATGATCAGCTCACCGTCAAAGCCGTCCGGCTGCACGGTAAACATCGCACAATAGAACGCAAGCGGGATATGCACCTTATACCATCCAAGACGGATAGCGGACATATCGTAAGCTGCCGCGTGTGCTTTCGGGAACATGTATTTGATTCTCTTACAAGACCAGATATACCACTCAGGAACGCCTGCAGCCAGCATTTCCTGCTCGTATTCGGGCGTTAGTCCCTTTCCCTTTCTGACCATTTCCATGATCTTGAAGGCGTGGTCCTTTTGCACGCCGTAATCAATGAGCGCCAGCATGATCGAGTCACGCGTACCGATAACCTCGGAAATGGTGCAGGTGCCGTTTTTGATCAGTTCCTGCGCGTTGTTGGTCCAAACGTCGGTACCGTGCGAAAGACCGGAAATCTGTAAAAGGTCCGAGAAGGTCTGCGGTTTACATTCCTGCAGCATCTTGATAACGAACCTTGTACCAAGCTCGGGCAGACCGAGCGTGCCAAGCGGACAGTTGATGTCTTCGGGAGAGATGCCAAGCGGTTTGGTGGACAAGAACAGCTCGTAGATTGAGCGGTCGTTCATGGGAACGTCCAAAACGCTCGTATCCGAGTACTTTTCAAGGTACTTATACTTGGTCGGCATATCGTGTCCAAGCTCGTCCAGCTTGAGCAGCGTATCGTGCAGATATTCAAACGTGAAGTGCGTGGTGACGATATCGGATTTGACGTCCTCGGCAGGATGCTGTACCGGACAGAAATCGTAGATTTCCATGGTTTTGGGAACTACGACAATACCGCCGGGGTGCTGACCGGTATTACGTTTGACGCCAACACAGTTAGCAACAAGACGGTTGGCCTCTGCGTTGGAAACGCTGACGTTGCGTTCCTCAAAATACTTCATGACGTAGCCGTATGCGGTCTTGTCCGCAAGCGTGCCGATCGTGCCCGCACGGAACACGTTTTCTGCGCCGAACAGTTCTTCGGTATATTTATGTACCTTGCCCTGCACCTCACCCGAGAAGTTCAGGTCAATATCGGGCGATTTATCACCGTAGAATCCAAGGAAGGTCTCAAACGGGATATCGTGTCCGTCGTAATTGAGCTTTGTGCCGCACTTGGGACAGTTGGCGTCAGGCAGGTCAAAGCCAGAGCCGATCTTATGCTTTTTGGCATATTCAAAGTCGGAATACTGGCAGTTGGGGCACCAATAATGTGCAGGTAGCGGGTTGACCTCAGAAATGCCTGCCATAGAGGCAACGACCGACGAGCCGACCGAGCCACGCGAGCCGACCAGATAGCCCTGCTGCTCGCTGTACCATACCAGCTTTTGCGCAATCATGTAAAGCACGGCAAAACCGTTTTTGATGATGGATTCCAGTTCTCTTGCCAAACGCGAGGAAACGATCTCGGGCAGCGGATCGCCGTACATCTTTTTGGCCTTTTCCCAGCAGATGCGCTGCAGATCCTCCTCCGCTCCGTCCATGGTAGGCGTGAATGTTCCCTTGGGGAAAGGACGGATATCGCTATCGATCATGTCGTTGATCAAGTTGGTATTGGTCACGACCACCTCGTACGCTTTCTCCTCTCCAAGATAAGCGAATTCCTCCAGCATTTCCTCCGTAGTACGATAATACAGGAAAATATCTCTGTCGCCGTCCTTGAATTTCTGACCGCAAAGCAGAATCTTACGGTAAATACCGTCCTCCTTATTCAGAAAATGCGCGTCGCACGTTGCAACGACAGGCTTATGATACTGTTCACCCAAAGCCACAATTCTGCGGTTAAGATCACGCAATCCTTCCTCGTCTGCAACCTTACCCTCATCAATCAAGAACATGTTGTTGGTGATTGGCTGGATCTCCAGATAATCGTAGAAGGATACCAGATCCTCCAGTTCGGCCTCACTCTTATTTTCAAGGATTGCCGTAAAGATTTCGCCTGCCTCGCAGGCAGAGCCGATGATCAGGCCCTCGCGGTACTTTTCAAGCTGCGTTTTTGGTATACGCGGACTTCTGCGATAATACTGCAAATTACTCATAGAAACCAGCTTGTAAAGATTCTTCAGTCCGGTTGCGTTTTTGACCAACAGAATCTGATGGTACGGCTTGAGCTTGAGCGGATCCGAGCTGACAGTCATTTCGTGACAAAGCTGCTCAAAGGTATAAATCTCGGCCGACTTCATCTGCTCGCACATTTGGAAATAAATGTGTGCCAGCATTTCTGCGTCGTCGCTTGCACGGTGATGATTGAAATCTCCCAGCTGATAGTGCTCTGCGAGCAAATTCAGCTTATGCTTATTCAGCGAAGGATTGAGGAATCTGGAAAGAGCCACGGTGTCCAGATAAGGATTGCGAAGCTCCATGCCGCATTCCTGCGCGTTATGACGGATAAAACCGATATCAAAGCTTGCGTTGTGTGCGATCAACAGCTTGGGGGGAGCACCTTTCACGTCGCCTATAAAGGCATAAAACGCTTCCAGAGCCTCTTTGATCTTGGGTGCATCCTTGACCATATCATCCGTAATACCGGTCAGATTGACAATTTCTGCGGGGATAGGCACCTCGGGATTGACGAAGGTGTTGAACGTGTCAATCACCTCCCCCTGTTTGATGCGCACGGCACCGATTTCGGTGATCTTGCAGGTTTTGGCGGACAGACCCGTGGTTTCTATATCGAAAACGATACACTCGTCGTAAGGGGTATATGCGCAGTTGCCGGTCACCGCTCCCGCAGTATCGTTGACAAAGTATGCCTCCATACCGTAAATGACCTTCTGACCGATCTTTTCTGCCGTCAGCATGGCTTCCTGATAAGCCTGCACGTTGCCGTGGTCAGTGATTGCAACGGCTGGGTGTCCCCATTTATTTGCCTGCTTGACAGCAGCGGACGGAGGAATCAGCGCGTCCATGGTGGACATCTGCGTATGCAGGTGCAGTTCCACACGCTTGACGGATGCATTGTCCTTACGCGCAAGCTTCTTGATCTTTGCTATCTCAACGGGATAGAACAGGCAATCCGGCCCCTCGGTACGGTTGCCATCCTTACTTTTTTTGGTTTCGTATTTGGTGTATCCCTTCATGGCCACGACCGCTCCGTTTGAGATGACCTTGCAAATTTCATCCGATTCCTCGGGCTCTACGTTGAAGGATTTGATTTCAATGGAAGAGTTGCCGTCCGTGATACAGTAGTTCAGGTTGAACTTTTCACCCGTACGGTTACGCTCTTTGTTAAAAGCGTAAATCTCACCCAAGATCACGACGTTGCGCACTGGCTTGTCCAACGATGCAATGGGGGTGGGCTTGATTTCAAAGGCGTCGCCCTTGACGTATTCCACAGCAGAAATATCGTAGGACGTGTGTCCGATCGTGCAGATGCCGTCTACAATGATGGGCGTGGGATCCTCGTCGTACACGGATCGGATTCTGGGGAATTCGGGCTGCTCAATGCCCTGCGGTGCGGTTGCTTTGGAGGTATAGCTTCCCTGCTCTTGGGCTCTATCGTATTCTTTGGCTGCCTGCGCAAGTCGCTTATCCAGCTCCTCCAGCTCGCGCATATAAAGCTCGCTGCGCTCGTTCTGATTAAAATCCTCCGAGTGCACGATCTTGACCTTGATATGTATGCCAAATTCCGAGAACAAAATGTTCTCCATGATCTGAGGCGTGCGTGCATCCTCCATAAGCAAAATGCCCGCGTCAATCACGGGCAGTTCTACTGTCAGTACACCCGCTTCAAGCTTGTATTTATAGCGATGGAAAAAGCCTCTTGCAACGATGCCGACCTCTTCGGTCTCTGCAAGCAGCTGCGGAATATAGTCCTCGTCAAACAGCTCAGCATCGTATTTGGGCAGTATCTTGACACGATTGAGATCGTAAGCATTGCGGATCTCCTCCTGAATGCGATACAGATCGATCTTTTCCACAATTCGCGGAAAATGCGCCGTAATCTCAATAATCTTCAATTCCTTGTCAGCCATCAGCTTGATATCCGTGATGGTCAATAACAGTTTTTCCGTATAGCTATCGGGGTGATATTTATGAAATATCTCAAGAAACGTCTTTTTCATTCCAGACCTCGTGTTTTAAACTTTTAATTTCTCGATAATTTGTTTGTATTCTTATTTCTGATTCTTCATCTCTTTGATCGCTTGGATCAAGGCTTCAATAATTGCTTCTTCTTTTATCTTTTTGATAATCTCTCCGCGTGAAATCAGCAGAGCCTCTCCATTGCCGCCGGCAATTCCAATATCGGCTTCTCTTGCTTCTCCGGGGCCGTTGACAATGCAGCCCATCAAGGCTACCTTGATTGGAAAATTCAGCAGCTCTTCACGTTCGGCTGCTTCCCTGAATTGCTTTTCAAGCTTGATCAGATCAATTTTGGTTCTGCCGCAGGTTGGACAGCTGACGATATTCATGCCGCATTGCCCTTGAATCTCCAGTGCGTCCAGAATGCTTTGCGCTGCCTTGACCTCTTTGACGGGGTCAGCCGTCAGCGATACGCGCATGGTGTCACCGATGCCGTCGCACAGCAAGGCACCGATGCCTGCGGCACTCTTGATCATACCGTATTGCTCACTCCCTGCCTCTGTTACCCCAATATGAATGGGGTAGGAGCACCGCTCGGCTACCAAACGATTTGCTTTGATCATTTGCTCAACCGAGGATCCCTTGATGGAAATGACAATATCCTCAAAATCAAACTTTTCCAAAAGTGCTGCATGATACATAGCAGACTCGCAAAGTGCCTCGGGAGTGGGAGCTCCGTGCTTTGCCAAGATGTGCTTTTCCAAAGATCCGCTGTTGACGCCGATGCGGATCGGAATACTTCTTTGCATACAAGCGTTCACGACCGCTTTCACACGATTCTCGTCTCCGATGTTGCCCGGATTGATACGTATTTTATCCACACCTTGCTCAGCACACGCAAGTGCTGCGCGATAGTCAAAATGAATATCTGCAACGATGGGGACGCAAATTCCAGCCTGCTTGATCTTGGTGATGGTATTCGCACTCTCGCGATCGGGTACGGTTATGCGAACGATATCGCAGCCCGCCTGCTCCAACGCACGGGCCTGTGCTATGGTTGCTGCTGCGTCCTTGGTGTCGGTGTTGGTCATGGACTGAATGGAAATCTTTGCATTTCCGCCTATGATAACGTTACCGACTCGGACAGCGCGTGTCTTTCTTCTGATTTTCTGATAATCCATCATGTGAATAATCCTATTACGTCCTTGATTGAAATAATGGCCATAAGTGCAAACAGAATCAATATTCCGACGAAATGGACGTATCCCTCCAGGTTACGGTTGATCGGCTTTCCTCGGAACAGCTCAATGACCAGGAACAAAAGTCTGCCGCCATCCAGCGCGGGTACGGGCAATAAATTGAATACACCCAAGTTGATGGTAATGACAGCGACCAGATAAAGCAGCGTTGCCCCGCCCTGCTGGGCAGCTTCACCAATGACCTGTGTGGTTCCTACGGGACCGGAAACTGCCTCCGCACCGTATCTGCCTCGCAGCAGATCAAACAGCGAATCGTACACCATTTTCACGGTGGATATAGAGCGGTTGACCGAGTATGTGGCCAAATTGAACACATTGGGTGATTTTCCGTATACTTTGAAGTCGTATGAGCCGAATACGACGCCGTTTTCCTCGGTTGTCGGGAAAGTAACATCATTCAGGCGGCATATATTATCGTTTCTGATCACGACCATGTCAACAGGCTCGTAGGCGCTGTTGGTGATTTCATAGATAAGATCGTATCCCGTAAACACCGGTACGCCATCCACGATCACGATGCGGTCGCCTTCCATCAAGCCGGATTCGCCTGCTTGATTGGAGGTTGCGCCATCCACAAACTCGGCTACCACGTTGGTGGGCAACAGCGCACCGTCGGTAGATGCGACGGTGATGGTGGTCAGAATAAACATCGCGATAAAGCCAAGCAGGATATTCATTCCCGCACCTGCTACAATGATCAGAATGCGCTTCCAGATATTCTTGTTGCAAAACGCATTCGGGTTTTCCGAATCGCCGTCCTCACCATCCATGCTGACGTATCCGCCGATCAAAAACAGTCGGACTGAATATCGAATGCCGGACTTTTTGGAAACGCGCGAAAAGATCTGCGGGCCCATACCGAGTGCAAATTCGTGCACGGTAACGCCGCAGAGTCTGGCCGTAAGATAATGTCCGAATTCGTGAATCATGATCAGGGCGCTGAAAATACCAATGGCAAGCACGATATACAGCGCGCCCTTAATCGCAGGGTTTTGTAACAGGATATCCAATGAAATTCTCCTCTTTTGGGGTTAATGTTTATTCAAATACTTGTTTGCCAGTTCTCTTGCCGCGTTGTCGCACGCAAGGATCTCTTGCATCGTATGGCACTCAGATGCGCCTTGCATATCGGAAACAACCGCTCCAACCGTATCCATGATACCGCAGAAAGAAAGCTGTTCCTTTAAAAATGCCGCGACGCACACTTCGTTTGCTGCGTTGAGTACTGCCGGCAAAGCTCCGCCCTTGGCAATACAATCAAACGCAAGGCCAAGCAGCGTAAAGGTTTCAAGATCGGGACGGCCAAAGGTAAGCGTGCCAAGCTTGAACCAATCCAACTGATCAATAGCAGCATCGGTACGATGCGGATGTGTCAGCGCATATTGCACGCAGGATCGCATATCCGGAACGGAGAGCTGTGCTATGACGTTATTATCAATATACTCCACCGCGGAATGAATTATGCTTTCGCGGTGCACGGTGACCTCTACCTGCTCGGGCTTGACGCCAAACAGGTGTACGGCTTCAATGACCTCAAAGCCCTTATTCATCATGCTTGCGCTGTCAACCGTGATCTTTGCGCCCATATTCCAAGTGGGGTGCGCAAGCGTTTTTTGCAAGGTAACATTCTCCAGCTGCTCGCGGTTATAGCCGTAAAAAGGACCTCCGGAGGCCGTGAGCATGATTCTTTTGATCTCTTTGGCAGCTCCGGCGCGCAGACATTGATAAATGGCACAATGCTCACTGTCCACGGGCAGGATATCAATGCCCTTTTGCTTGGCAAGCGGCATGACCAGCTCGCCTGCAATCACCAGCGATTCCTTGTTAGCAAGTGCCAGCTGTTTTCCCGCTTGCAGCGTTGCCATGGTGGGGGCCAATCCCGCTTGTCCGAGAATGGAATTGAGCACGATCTGGCGCTCGCTTTCTGCATTTGTATGCGTGATCATTTCACAGATACCGTCTGCTCCCGCATAGATTTTCACGGGCAGATCACGGACGCGCACCGCAAGATCAGCGGCACACGCTTCTTCTGCCATCGCGCACGCTTTTGGATTGAGTGCGCGGATCAGCTCCTCGGTTTTCGTGACGTTCTGATTGGCACTCAAGGCGTCCACGCGAACGCTGTGCTTCAAGGCGACGTCGACGGCCTGCAAGCCGACAGAACCGGTGGCGCCAAGCACGATCATGGAAGGATATTCGTTCATCATGCAAATACGTCCACGAAGAGCTCAAACACCGCAACCACGATCGAAACTGCCAGCACAGAGTCAAATCTGTCCAAAGCACCGCCGTGACCGGGCATGATCTTGCCGTAATCCTTAATATCGTATTCTCTCTTGATCACCGACATGGCAAGGTCGCCGATCTGACCGACGATGGAAAGCACAACGCCCAGGATAGCCAAGACAACGTAGTTGCAGCTGACGTCCCAGATTCTTGTGCAGATAAAGCCAAACAGCAATACGTACACGGTACAGAACAGAATGCCTGCCACGCTTCCCTCCACCGTTTTCTTGGGGCTGACCTCGGGAATCAGCTTGTGCTTGCCCAGCAGTCTGCCAAACAGATATGCAAACGTATCGGTTACCCAGGGAGCGGCAAACATCATTACCAGCAAAATCTTGCCGTGAACGCCGCTGTCACGGATATAGACAATTGACGTAAACGCTGCGATGATATAGCATCCCGTCATGAACATGGATGCCGTTTGCGCGGTGGGAATCTTGCGCTTGGAAAATACGTTGACAGTCAGCATGATCAATGCCAGCACGCCAACGCAGCCGCAAAGGCATGCAAGCAGCAGCTTTTTATCCTGGATGTATCGCATTCCGATCGGTGCAAAGATGCCGACCAGATAAAACGGAATGGAAACCCACGGATTTTTTCTGAGCTTCAGGCAGCCCAGCATTTCAAATAAACAAATACAGCATACGATTGCTGCAGCAATCGGCAAAGCGGCCGTTTCCGAGAAATATACCACGGGAAACAGGATGCAAAGTGCAACAACTGCTGAAATGACTCTGACTAACATAACTACCTCTCAAATATTAAATACCGCCGTATCTTCTGGAGCGATTGCAAAATGCCTCGATCGCCAGATCCACGTCGGAGGGCTTCATATCCGGCCACAGCGTATCCGTTGCGTAGAATTCCGCGTACGCTGCCTGCCACAAAAGAAAGTTGGAAAGGCGCATCTCCCCACCGGTTCTGACGATCAGATCGGGATCCGGAATATTTGCCGTATACAGACGTGCGCAGAAGTCCTGTGCACTTACCTGCGTTTTTCCCTCTTGGATCAAAGCATTACAGGCGTGCACGATCTCGTCGCGTCCGCCGTAATTGAGTGCAACGCAAAGTTTGCACGGCTTTCCTTGGGACAGTTCCTCGGCAAGGCGGATCTTGCTTTGCAGAGTGGGTGTGAATACGGAGGTATCCCCAATGATGTGCAGCTCTGCACTATATTGATCCACAGTTTTTGCAAATTCGTCAAGATATCGCTCAACCAGCTTCATCAGAGCGTCCACCTCGGGCTTGGGGCGTTTCCAATTCTCGGTAGAAAACGCATAGACCGTGACCGCTTCAATGCCGATTTCAGAACAATAGTCCGCAATGCTCTCAAAGGTTTTGACGCCCTCCTTATGGCCGTGTGTTCTGGGTAAGCCGCGCTTTTGTGCCCAACGCCCGTTTCCGTCCATAATGAATGCAATATGGCGCAGGCCGGATTTTTCAACGGCCTGTTTGATGCTTGAATTTATCATACCCATCCTTATCCAACAAAAGGCGGGTCGTGCGACCCGCCGTATTGTTATACTGCCATGATTTCAGCAATCTTCTTATCGGTGATCACGTCGATCTGCTTGATGTACTTATCGGTCAGATCCTGAACCTTCTTCTTTGCGTTCTCTTCGTCGTCCTCGGTCAGAAGGTTATCCTTCTTGAGCTGCTTGATCTCGTCGTTGGCGTTCTTACGGATCATACGGGCAGAAACCTTTGCCTCCTCACCCATCTTGGAGACCTGCTTGGAGAGTTCCTTTCTTCTGTCCTGCGTCAGCTGCGGGAATACCAGTCTGATTGCCTGACCGTCGTTATTGGGGGTAATACCAATGTCGGACGCAAGGATTGCCTTTTCAATCGCCTTGAGAGTGGACTTGTCGTAAGGCATGATGGTCAGCGTTCTTGCATCGGTAACGCGGATATCTGCCATGGTATTCAAAGGTGTGGGAGAACCGTAATATTCAAACGAAATTCTGGAAAGCAGCTTGGGATTTGCCTGATTTGCGCGAATGTTTTCAAGATTGTTTTCGTATGCTGTGTTGTTTTTCTGAAGCTTTGCTTCAAAATCCTTGGTATTGTAGCCCATAATGTAGTTCCTTTCTGTTCTATGTAAGTAATTTTAATTATGCATCTTGGTTCCGATCGCCTCACCCATGACGACGCGGTAAATATTTTCGGGATCGCTGAGTGCAAATCCGTAGGTGGTGATGTTGTTTTCCTTACAGAAGCTGACCGCGGTCATGTCAAATGCCTTGAGTCCCTTATCCAGGATCTCTGCATAAGTGATATCGTAGATCGGCTTTGCATCGGGATCCTTTTTGGGATCTGCCGTATACAGATAATCCACGTTCTTTGCCATGAGCACGACGTCTGCTTCAATCTCTGCTGCTCTGACGACAGCAGGCGTGTCGGTGGAGAAATAAGGCCAACCAAGTCCGCATCCGAACACGACGACCTTGCCCTCGTTCAACGCCTGGTCGGCATGTCTTGCCGTGTAGTAATCGGCATACGCGTGCATTTCCACCGAGGTCATCACCACGGTATCGATGCCGCACTTGATAAAGGTATCCTGAATGGCAAGCGCGTTGATGGTTGTGGCAAGCATACCCATCTGATCGGCGCGAGAGTGGTTCATGCCACCGCCGACTCTGCCTCTCCAAATGTTGCCCGCACCAACGATGACCGCGATCTGCACGCCCATCTCCTTGCACTTTTTGATGACGGAAGCGACCTTTTCGATCTTACTAAAATCCAGAATGCCGTCGTTTGCGTTCTCGGGAGCAAGTGCTTCACCGGAAAGCTTGAGGACAATTCTGCGATATTCGGGTTTGGTACTCATAGCGATCACCTCTGATATTGACATAGTATTATACAGAATATATTTTACTACATATTTCTTAATTTGTAAACAGGTATTTGTAAATTATTTCTTCAAGAGATAAAAAAATAAAAGCGCGGCCGTAGCCACGCTTTTATTTGGAGTTCATCAATTACTGATTGTTGGTCAGCTTAGCGATCTCAGCAGCGAAGTCCTCTTCCTTCTTCTGGATGCCTTCGCCCTTTTCGTAACGCCAGAATGCCTTAACGGCGATGTGGCCGCCCAGCTCCTTAGCGGTTGCTGCGATATACTGTCCAACAGTCATATCGTCGTCCTTGATATAGCCCATATCTACCAGGCAGTTGTTGTCGTAGAACTTGGAGATTCTACCCTCAACCATCTTAGCCTTGATTGCGTCGGGCTTCTTAGCCATTGCAGGGTCGTTGGAGATCTGCGCAAGCAGGATTTCCTTCTCAGACTCAATAACGGATGCGGGAACGTGATCTCTGTCAAGGTAAGGAGTTACGTATGCGCCGATCTGCAGAGAAATGTTTCTTGCAAACTCAGCAAAGCCTTCCTTGTCAGCGCAATCGGTGTCGAACAGAGTTACAACGCCGATGGAGCCCATACCGTGAATATAAGTGCTGGTGATACCCTCAATAACCATGAAGCGGCGGATGCTCAGCTTCTCACCGATAACGAAGATCTGCTCCTTGAGCTTAGCCTCAACGGTGCAGGTGCCATCAATGTAGTCAGAAGCCATCAGAGCCTCAACGTCAGCGGGCTTGTTAGCCACGATGGTCTTAAGCAGGTTCTTTACGAATTCCTGGAAGGAAGCGTTCTTTGCAACGAAGTCGGTCTCGGAGTTAACCTCGATCATAGCGGTGGTGTTGCCCTCGGTGTATACGTCAACGATACCGTCAGCAGCAATTCTGCTGGCCATCTTGCTCTCAGCCTTGAGCTCGCCCTTCTCACGAAGGATCTTGATAGCAGCATCTATGTCACCGTCAGCCTCAACGAGTGCCTTCTTGCACTCCATCATACCAATACCGGTCTTAGCACGCAGTGTAGCAACGTCTTTTGCAGTAATGTTAGCCATTTTTATTCTCCTTAATTTTTATTTCGGGGATTACTCAGCAGCCTCTTCGGTCTCAGCCTCTGCCTTAACCTCTGCTGCATCGGTCAGCTGCTCGCCCTGTCTGCCTTCGATGATACCGTCAGCAATGATAGAGGAGATCAGCTTGATAGCACGGATAGCGTCGTCGTTACCGGGAATGACGTAATCAGCGTCGTCGGGATCGCAGTTGGTGTCAACGATAGCGATAACCGGAATACCCAGCTTCTTAGCTTCCAGGACTGCATTTCTTTCCTTGCGGGGGTCAACGATGAACACTGCATCAGGCAGTCTGTCCATGGTCTTGATACCGCCGTAGGACTTCTCCAGGTCGAAGATTTCCTTCTGCTTTGCAGCAACTTCCTTCTTGGGAAGCATATCAAAGGTGCCGTCTTCCTGCATCTTGGTCAGGCTGTTCAGACGGTTGATGGAGCTCTTGATGGTCTTGAAGTTGGTCATCATACCACCGGGCCATCTGACGTTTACGTAGTACATACCGCATCTGGTAGCTTCTTCCTTGATAGCTTCAGCTGCCTGCTTTTTAGTACCAACGAACAACAGGGTGCCGCCGTTTGCAGAGAGCTCGCGAATGAAGTCGTAAGCTTCCTCAAACTTCTTAACGGTCTTCTGCAGGTCGATGATGTAGATGCCGTTTCTTTCGGTGAAGATGTATTCCTGCATTTTGGGGTTCCATCTTCTGGTGTGGTGTCCAAAGTGAACACCTGCTTCCAAGAGCTGCTTGATTGTGATGATAGACATTTTTGTCCTCCTTCGGTTTTTCCACCACAGAGTCGTTCGGTACGCATCAATCCCCGGGGCTTTTATTGCCTGCGGAAACACCGGTAGTACCCTGCCTTCCCTGTGTGTGTATTTTTGTATTATATGTTGGGATTTCCAACACACGGCGAATATTATAACATAGTTTATTTAGGTTCGCAATAGCCAAATTCAATGTTTACAAATAGTTTACAATTATTTGCCAAATAAACCATGCTTCGGCTTGCGCTTTGGTGCGGAGCAGCCGTTCAATTCCTCTGCATTCAGTCGCACAAGCACAGTATCCTCTCCAATGCATTCAATCCTTGCCCACGGTATCAATAGCTCCGTGGCCTTTCCAAAGCCCAGCAAGCTGCTCTGGCCCGGAACAATGATTGAGCAAACGGTACAGTCCTTGACGTTGATCTCAATATCGCAGATTCTGCCCAACCGCTCGCCCGTACAGACGTTGATCACGTCTTTGGTGGCAAGCTCCTGATAACTGCACAATTTCATTCTGATCACTCCCCTTCCGTTCATTATATGCCGGATTGGAAGCAGGATATTTCATGATTTGTGCAGATTGAGTCCCTTTGCACTCAAAATGCGATACATGACGTAGTACACCAAAGGTGCAAAAGGCGTTATAAGAAATGCCGGCGCGGGGATATGTACCGTGCCCGTCAGTGTACTCAGGCCGGGCAGGAAGGTGCTGATTGCAACGATGCAAACGTATCCGCACAAAATTGCCGCATGAAGCGGAAGGATTCTTCCCTTTTTCTTTTTCGCGCTATATTCGTACAGCGTGACCGCGAACACGGTAGCCTGCAGAAGCGCGGTTGATACAAAGCAAAGTCCTGTGCAGGCGTCTGCACTCAGTACGTCAAAGAGCTGCAGAAGTACCATTCCAAGCCACAACACCAATGCGCTGACGCAAGCGCTGATCAGATTGGCGGTATTATATGCGATCGGCTTTTCCAGTCTTCGCATAATCGGATAAGAGGACGCCACCGCCGCTTGATTGGGCGATACGAATGCAAACAGGATCACGGCCAAGAGATCAAGAATCAGTCCGCTGATCATTAAGGATACCGCAGAAAGCGTCAGCGTGCCGAACAGCGCGGGCAACGCCACAAGCAGGAGACGGAAGAATTGCACGGTGATCAGATAGGTCATCATATTGGCAAGATTATGATTGATGGTAAGCGCGAGCTTTCTTCCGGTCAGTACGCCGAACAAGCCTCCGCCGCGCTTTCCTGCGCGCCTGAGAATGACGTCGGAGCTTCTCCTTGTGTTCTGCGAGGCTCGGGCGCTGAATTCCTTACCGTCAACCGGCATGCTTTCATACAAAGATTCCGCGACCTTTTGAGATCTGTATTCCATAGAATCGCAAGTGATCTTCAAATCTGCCGCTTCGTGTATATCCTGCATGGAATGATCCACGCAATAGGTAGCGATACGGTTGCCGCGCTGACGCAGCTTTTGCATCAGGTCTGCGATCTGATCCTGCGTAAAGCCAAGGTAAGCGCGATAGCTGCCGTACGCCACGTGCAGATCCAATCCCTCGTCCATGGCTGCCGAAGCACGTAAAACGTCGGTCAGTTCGTCACGCACAAGGCCGCTATCGGTCAATATTTTCATGCTTTCCGCATGATCCGGCAAAAACGCGGAGATGCGAACGCCCGTTTCCATCAGGGCGCTGCAGCAATGTGAAAATTGATATCCCGGTCTGTGCGCAAATGCCAGCACGCCAATTAAGGTGACCTGCTGTTCGCTGCGCTCCAGAACAATCAGCACGCGATAACCGGATTCTCGGTAAATACGGCACAACGTGCGCAGCGCGATATGCTCGCTGTCGTCAAAAGGTTTGGTCAGCTCTCCCGAAAGCACCTGCGTGCAGGTCGTGAGCTGCTGCTCGTCCTGCGTCAGTACGACGTCATATTCCCCCTGCTTCATTTGGTTATGGGCAATCACGACTTCACCGTCTGTGGTGATACGTGAGCAAAGTCTGGTCATTTCAATTGCCTGCTTGTCCACGCCCACGTGCTTGATCAGAGCGTCGATGGGGCCGACAAAGCCTGAATCAAAGGCATCGCGCTCGGCAGCTCCGGGGGCTCTGACAGCGGTACGGTACAGATACAGGTCGCAGGCGAGCCTGTAAACGTCGCGGTTGATCAGCTCGTTCTGATTATAGATAGAACCGCCGGCATATACCGATTCCAGATGGTACTTGCCATCGCAGATCGCAGAGGAATCAAGCAGCACAAGATCGGTCATTTCGCACAGACGATCTGCCGCGAGACTGTTTTTGATGATGGCCAAAGACTCGTTTTCCTTTTGCGATGCTGCGGAATCAATGCCGGTTGCACGGATGATCTCGGCAAGGGCAACGATATGCTCGGCTATGGCTGTGCAGCAAAGCGATAGCGCAGTTAAAAAGCACGCCTCAAAGCTGAGCGTCCGGCGCAGCGTGATCGTCATGATCACTGTCAGAGGAATCAGCAGTATTGCTTGAATCATAGAGAATCTTTGAAAATAACGTCGGATATACGCAATGCTGTCGGGGTCTTGCTCGCGTTCAGTACCGGGGACTGTGCCATTGACAGCACCGACGTAGGTATATTTACCGGTTTCCACAGCTATTCCCTTTGCAAAACCCTCTAAAATCACAGAGCCAGCGTAAACGATATTCTCGCAATCCGGATTTTCCACGCCATAATCGGGTGTATACATGCGGTTTCCGCTTTTATATACCTCTTCCGTGATCATTCCCTGTCCGTGACGCGATCCAAGCTTATATTGCTTGACGCGTATCGTGCAGCCTTGCTCCAGTCGCACGTCTGCCGGGCAAACGTCGCCACGGGTCAGCACGACCAGATCTCCGGGTACGACGTTTCTTGCATCCGTGGTATATAGCTTTCCGCCGCGTATCACCTTGACCATGGGATTGGAATACAGCTGCATCGTATTGCGCACGTCGTTCGCTTTTGCGTATGCGAATGCGCAGCAGGCGGCGTTACAAAGCATGATAAAGATGATGGTTCCGCCAAGCGCGTACTGCTCAAAGAAGAAAACGATTGCCGCTATCAGCAGCGTCAGGATCATGATCGGATCCAACAGCATTTTTGCAAGATAGCGATATAGAGGCCGCTTTGCGGGAAGGAAAAGCGAATGTCTTGCTTCCGGCTGTCGAATATTCAGTTTGTTTGCGCGCGCGTGCGCTTGCTTTCGCTCAAGGCCCTTGACGGGATCAGTTTCCAACCTTGTGGCGATCTGTTCGGTATCCATGGCATGCCATGCGTGCTTGATGGCCATTCGCTTTTCCTCCTTCTTGTATTATTCTGATAAATTAGTCGCAGCTGACCTTGATTTTGCCCTCGCAGACAGAGATGAGGGCATGCGTATATTGATTTTGGTAATCGGAAACGATCACCTCGGCAAGTGCGTCCTCCACGTGCTTCTGAATATAGCGACGCATATTTCTTGCACCGTATTTCTGTGAATAGGATTCGTTTGCAATCAGCTCTGCTGCGGGCTGCGTCCATTCCAAGTTAAATCCGCGCTCGGAAAGCACACCTGCAAGCTGACCGAGCATGATCTCGGCAATCTTGACAAAGTCGTTCTGATCCAGATGTCTGAAGGTGATAACCTCGTCTACGCGGTTGATAAACTCGGGACGCAGAAATTCTGTCAAAGCCTTCTCGGTATTGTTCTGCGCACCGCTCTGTACGTCTGCGGAAAAGCCCATGATTGAGGAAGAGCGGTTGGAGCCCGCGTTGGTGGTCATAACAATGACAGTATTTTCAAAGTTGACGGTTTTGCCGTGTGCGTCCGTAATTCTGCCGTCGTCAAGAATCTGCAGCAGAATATTGAGCACGTCGGGATGCGCCTTTTCGATCTCGTCAAACAGCACGACCGAATACGGTCTGCGGCGGATCTTTTCGGTCAGCTGACCTGCATCGTCGTAGCCCACGTATCCGGGCGGCGAGCCGATGGTACGAGAAACCGAGTGCTTTTCCATAAACTCGGACATATCCAGTCTGATCAGTGTTTCGGGAGACTGGAACAGATCCTCTGCCAGTGTTTTGACAAGCTCGGTCTTACCTACGCCCGTAGGACCTGCAAAGATAAAGGATACGGGCTTGCGCTTATAGGAAATGCCGGCACGGTTACGCTTGATAGCGCGTGCCACGGCCTCCACGGCGTGATCCTGACCGATGATCTTTTCAAGGAGTCTTGCTTTGAGGTTGTCAATGCGCTCATATTCGTTTCTCTTGATGGTGGTAGCAGGAATGCCGGTCCATACCTCAATGACCTCTGCAAGCTGATCGGGAGAGAGCACGATTTTCTTGCAATCCTCCTCCAGCACGGCCAGCTTTTCCGCAAGCTGCATTTCGGTTGCCTTGATCTTGGCAATCTTTTCATAGCGCAGCTGCTCGTTCTTTTCCTGATCAGCAGGAGCGTTTTCCAGTTCCTCTCTCTCTTGCTTGAGCACGAGCAGCTTATCGCGGATCTCGTGAGACTCGTTGAGCGGTGCGCTGGAAAGCGACAGCGCGCTGGCAGCCTCGTCAAGCAGGTCAATCGCCTTATCGGGCAGATAACGGTCGGTGATATATCTCTCCGAGAATACGACGGCGCGTCTGAGCACGTCCTCGGGGATGGTGATATTGTGGTATTCCTCGTAATAATGCTTGATACCGCGCAGCATTTCCACGGTTTCCTCAACCGAGGGCTCGTTGACGGTCACGGGCTGGAATCTGCGCTCCAGCGCGGTGTCCTTTTCAATGTGCTTGCGATATTCGGTCAGCGTGGTGGCACCAATCACCTGCACCTCGCCGCGGGAAAGCGCGGGCTTGAGAATGTTGGCTGCGTTGATGCTGCCCTCGCCACCGCCTGCACCCACGATGTTGTGCACCTCATCAATGACCAGAATCACGTTGCCTGCCTGCTTAACCTCGGTCAGAAGTCCCAGAATTCTTTGCTCAAACTGTCCGCGGAACTGCGTACCCGCAACCAGAGCGGTCAGATCTACCTGATAAAGCTCTTTGTTTTTGAGCTTGTAAGGTACGTCTCCGTTTGCAATGCGAAGTGCAAGTGCCTCGGCAATGGCGGTTTTACCAACGCCGGGCTCGCCGATCAGACAAGGGTTATTCTTCTGTCTGCGACAAAGAATCTGAATAACGCGCGCCAGCTCGTTTTGTCTGCCAACAATGCGGTCCAGTCTTCCCTGACGTGCATGCCCCGTCAAATGGCGGCAGTAGGTGTTCAAAAATTTATAATTGGAGCCGGAGTCCTTTTTGAATTCCTTTTTATTGCTCTTCTTTTCCTTTTTCACAGGCTGCTCCGCAGGGAGATTGGTAGGCTCTTCCGGCTCGTCCTCGCCCTCTCCGAACAGCTTGGGCAGATCAATCGCGGGCGCACCGCCATCCTCGTTATCATCCATTTCCGAAGGAAGCTGGCTGTTCTGGAACATATTGTTGAGCTCGTCCTCCATGTTCTCAAGCTGATCGGGAGAAAGCCCCAGCTGACCGGACAAGTCGCCCAGCATATTCTCCATGGGAATGCCCATTTCCTTGGCGCATTTAATACAAAGGCCCTTGCTGACCTTTTTTTCATTTTCATACTTGGTGACAAAGATCACCGCCACACGCTTGTGGCAATTGGAACACATGACCATGTATCGTAAAACCTCCTGTGGTTATCAATCTTCAAATTCATAATAAACGGCACTCTGTCCGCCGCAGATCAGAATTTCTCCTGTATTGCTGATCAGCATGGAGCTTCCGTCCGTCGGACAGCTGATAAAGTCGTATGATGCATCTTGCAAGTCAATACGTGCAACGCCCTCGTCAGTCATCAAAAACAGGTGCTCCGCGTATATCGCCAGATCGCAAAGCCCTGCATCAAAGGTCTGATCCAGCACCGGGTTGCCGCTCTGATCTGTCACGAACAGGCGGTAGGTATCGGTCACGGGATTGACAGAAAACGCAAAGGCGTGATAAAAAGCATTTGCATCTGCAAAAGCCAACTGCTCGTCTGCCGCATAGCGGATGCGTGACATTTCGGCAGCGTCATCCACCGAAATGACAAAGGATGCGCAATCACCCACGAGCAAAAGGCGATGCTGATCCAGAAATTCAATACTGTACGGGAACAGGCCTTCAAAAATCAGCTCTGAAGCAACCTCGGCCTTGCCCGGTACTGCTATGACCAGCGTGGTCACGTAAGCGCCGTTTTTCATTCCTGCCGTTGCAAACGCAAGACGGTTGCCTGCCTGATTGATGGCAGCGGTGACCACCATATCCGTACGGTTATAGCGATTTACCAGCTCAAAGCGATCATTATACAAGCATACCACGCCTGCGTGCGAATAAGACTCGGTGACGACGGCGTAATAGCCGGAATCCGACATAGCGCCCGCAAAAACGGGATACTCACACTCCTCATGATGGACACAAACAAAGGAGTTATATACGGAATAGCGCTTTTCTCCTACGTCGTAGATCAAAAGATACTTATCAGAGCCGTGCAGCACGGGCTCGGTGTAATCCGGAGAGGAATTCAGCGTTTCCCTGCCGGTTGCCGTAAACAGCTGCAGCCCGGAATCTCCACCGACCGCAAGACCGCCACGGTAAAGCGCGAAGGTCTGGTTGCGTGCAGAGGTCTCGTAGTTGATTACGTTGCCCGATCCCGCAAGCAGGTCGGACGCTGCGCCGATGTCTTTGGCAAGATAGTAGAAATTCTCATAGGTAAACAGCTCGATATTGCACAGCATAGCGATGCAAACAAATACCAAAAGCGCGGCCAACAGCACGATAAACGCCATGTGATAGACGTTGGACACGCCGTCATAGTATTGGTTACGCGACGTTTGCAATTGGATCGGCTCGACGGCCGCTTGCTTTGTGCTCTTACCCAAAATCCATTTTTTCATGGCGTCTCCTTCGGAATGTGTTGGTATATCACGCGATTGAGATACAGCCCCATCGCGGGAGCGGTCATGCCTGCGGCGGCGCGATCCTTGGCGGCGATCACTTCCGGAATCTGCTCCGGCTTGAGCTTGCCCTCGGCAACTGCTACAAGCGTGCCGGTCATGATGCGTACCATATTGTAAAGAAAGCCGTCGGCTGCCACGTAAAATTCAATCACGTCACCCTTTCTCTCCACTCTTGCGTGCATAACCGTGCGAACGGCGTGGGCTACGGTTGCGCCCTGCGCCATGAACGAGGAGAAATCGTGCGTGCCGCAATAGTATTCGGCCGCCTTTTGCATATTGGTAAAGGCTTGATCATCAATGCGCTTAGGATAAAACCATGCGCGATCCTGCTCAAACGGGCTGCGGCAGGGAGAATTATGAATACGGTAGACGTATTCCTTGTATTGCACGTCGTATCTCGGATGAAACTCGCTGTTTACAAATATCGCGTCAAAAACTGCGATATCCTCTGGCAGATGCGCATTCAATGCGACCGCAATACGGGATTCGGGGATGGAGGTATGCAGCTCGTCGGTGCCGCGCTCGGCAACCGTTGCACAAAACATATTTGCATGCACGCCGCTATCTGTTCTGCTGCAGCCCACGATATCACAGCGCACGCCAAACAGCTCGGCACATGCGCGCGTCAGCTCGCGCTGCACGGTCGGCTGCTGCTCGCCCTGCACCTGATATCCGTTATAAGCAGTTCCCAAAAACGCCAAGCGCAAAAACAGCTTCATATTCTCCCCTCCCTTAGATTTTATAGAGTATATCCGATATTCCAGTAATTGCAGGATACGATTCCCGCAAGTGCTGCGATGGAAATGACCAGCACGATCACGTCCGATGCATGCAGGCGCATGGTGGTCATGCGCGTTCTGCCGTCTCCGCCGCGGTAGCAGCGGCAAGTCATGGCGGTTGCCAGCTCAAAGGCTCTTCTGAATACCGATGCAAACAACGGTATCAGGATCGGAATCAGAGATTTGATTCGCTTGATCAGATTGCCCTCTGTAAAGCCCGCACCTCTTGCTTTTTGCGCTGCCATGATCTTTTCCGCCTCTTCCATAATGGTGGGAATGAATCGCAGGGCGATCGACATCATCATGGAGAATTCATGCACAGGCAGCTTGAGATGACGCAAGGGTGAGAGCAATCTCTCCAAAGCGTCCGTCAGCGCGATGGGCGTTGTTGTATAGGTCAACAGCATGCAAGTGCCGATGATCATACAAAGGATTCGTAAAGCGATAAACAGCGCGCTGTAAAGGCCTTTGGTATAGACCTCAAAGATCCAGAACGACCAAAGCGGTGCGACGCCCTCCTCCTTTGTCAGAAAGATATTGATCGCTACGGTCAGTACCAGAATGAAGGCGACCATTTTCAAGCTGCCGAGTACGGTTTTGAGCGGTACGCGGCTGCATGCAATCAACAGCGCGGCCGATGCGACAAGCAAGGCAAAGCCAAGAAGATTCTTACACAAGAATGCGGCTACGATATACAGCACCGCAATGATCAGCTTAATACGCGGATCCAGCTTGTGCAAGGGCGACCGGGCAGGATAGTATTGCCCAAGTGCGATATTTTTCATTGATAAAGTTCCCTTTTCGTTTATTTGAGTTTGTAAGCCCTGATCAGCTCTGTGACAGCCTGATCCTTGGTGCATACCGATGCATCCACGTCAAGTCCGCTTTGCGCAAGCAGGCGCATGACGCGCGTGATCTGTGGAATATCCAGCCCCGCCTCTGCAAGCTTGTCGCTGTCGGCAAACACGCTGTCCTTGGGTCCTGTCAGCATGACGGTTCCGTGATGCATGACGATCACGTCGTCGCAGTATTCTGCCATATCCTCCATGCTGTGGCTGACGATGATAACGGTGGCTCCCGTCGTATCTCTGTATCGCCTGATACCTCCGAAAATATCGGATCTGCCCGAGGGATCAAGTCCAGCGGCGGGCTCGTCAAGCACCAACACCTCGGGCTGCATGGCCATAACGCCCGCAATCGCCACGCGGCGCTTCTGACCGCCCGAAAGATCAAACGGAGATTGCTCCAAAATGTCCGGTGTCAATCCTACGAATTCAATGGCATCCATGACGAGTTTTTTGACTTCCTCTTCGCCAACGCCCTTGTTACGCGGGCCGAATGCAACGTCATTGAATACCGTTTCCTCAAAGAGCTGATATTCCGGATATTGCATGACAAGGCCGACTCGGAAGCAAAGACGTCCGCCCTTGTATTTCTTGTCCCAAATATCCTCACCGTCAAGCAGCACCTTGCCCTCGTTCGGCTTTTCAAGACCGTTGAAAAGCTGTGCAAGCGTGGATTTGCCCGATCCCGTGTGTCCGATCAGACCTGTTATGGACGTTTCCCGGACGGCAAAGCTGACCTGATCCAGCGCTTTGACCTCAAAGGCCGTCCCCTTACCGTAATAATACGTGACGTTTTGTAATTCCAGCTTTGCGCTCATGCTCTGTCACCTCCTGCTTGCAGGATGATGCGTGCACAATCCTCTGGCGTAATGCCGCATTGTGCAATCGGCATGCCGGCATTGGTCAAAGCTTCCAGCAACTGCGCGCATTGCGGCAGCTCAAGGCCTGCATCTCGAAGAGCTTTTGCGTTGGAAAAGACCTCCGACGGAGTTCCTTGTACGGCAATTTTGCCGTGATTGAGCACGACCACGCGATCTGCGCGTACTGCCTCTTCCATATAATGCGTAATAGTCAGCACTGTAATGCCGTGCTCACGGTTGAGCTTTTCCATGGTGGCAACGATATCCTTGCGTCCGACGGGATCCAGCATAGCCGTGGATTCGTCGAAAATGATGCAATCCGGCATCATGGCGATCACGCCCGCAATGGCAACGCGCTGCTTTTGTCCACCCGAGAGTCTGTGAGGCTCTCTTTTGGCAAACTCGCTCATGCCAACCGTGGCAAGTGCCTCGTCCACGCGGCGACGGATCTCTGTGGGATCAAGTCCCAGGTTTTCCGGGCCGAACGCCACGTCCTCTTCAACCACCGTTGCAACCAACTGATTGTCGGGATTCTGGAATACCATACCCACCTTTTTGCGCAGGTCAAATGCCATATCCTCGGTCATATCCTCGGACAGGATATTGACACCGTCCACCAAAATCTCGCCCTGTGCGTTTTCAAGGTCGTCAATGACTAAGTTGAGCAGCTTGGCGAGCGTGGATTTTCCCGAGCCGTTACGCCCGAGAACGGCAACGTACTCGCCGCGTCTGATTGTCAGATCCACGCCGCAAAGCACGTCGTCGTTTTGTTTGTTTTCATCCTTGTTGTAGGAAAAATGCAAATTCTTGATCTCAATAAATTCTGCCATAATTACCTCTGCCAACGAGAGCTTGCACCGCAAGGCAGATAGCTGCCCGTCCGCGTGACCTTCAATCCAAGCTCGCCCGATTCCACGTGGCCGCCAAACTTGCGCTTGACGTTGAGCTCCAGCAAATAGCTCATGGTCATGGGAGAGAGTCCCGTGGTATAAGAATTAATCAGGAAAAAGAGCGGATCGTCCGAGAGCAGCTGAGAAGCAAGGCCGACGAATTCATCCACGCAATCCTCTAACTTCCATACCTCGCCGTTAGGGCCTCTGCCGTAAGAGGGCGGATCCATGATAATGCCGTCGTATTTGTTGCCTCGTCTGATCTCACGCTCAACAAACTTCTTGCAATCGTCCACGATATAGCGGATGGGCGCGTCCTGCAGCCCCGAAAGGGCCGCATTTTCTTTGGCCTGCGCCACAATGCCCTTGGCCGCATCGACGTGCACGACTGATGCACCCGCAGCAGCGGCTGCCACGGTGGCGCCGCCCGTATAAGCAAAGAGATTGAGCACCTTGACGGGGCGATTTGCCTTGCGGATCAGCTCCGAAAACCAATCCCAGTTTGCAGCCTGCTCGGGAAACAGGCCCGTATGCTTGAAGCCCATGGGGCGCAGCACGAAATTCAGCTCTCCGTACGAAATATTCCAGGATTCGGGCAGCTTGTTCTTTACCCAGCTACCACCGCCCGAGGAAGAGCGACGGTACACGCCGTCAGCGCGCTTCCATGCGGGATGCTCGGCCACACCCTTCCAGATGATCTGTGGGTCGGGTCTGACCAGTATATATTTGCCCCAACGCTCCAGACGCTCGCCGTCCGAGGTATCAAGCAATTCGTAATCCTTCCAATTTTCAGAACACCACATAATAAACCTCCATGCGGTTATTTGTTATAGTAGTTTGCAAGTCGGGAGCAGCCGCTGTGCGCATGGCAGATTGCAATTGCCAGCGCGTCGGCCGTATCATCGGGCTTGGGTGGTTTGGGGAGTCCCAAAAGGCTTGTCACCATGGTAATGACCTGCTTTTTCTCGGCTCTGCCATATCCAACCACGGCTTGCTTGACCTGCAAGGGAGTGTATTCTGCGACGCGAATGCCGTGCTGAATGCCTGAAAGCAGTACCACGCCTCTCGCCTCGGCAACTGCGATACCGGTCGTGACGTTTGTATTGAAGAAAAGCTCCTCCACCGCCATCTGATCCGGCTTGTAGCGGTCAAACAGCTCGTTCATGCCCTTCCAGATCATTTCAAGGCGATCCTGCGTAGGCGTGCCGGCAGGCGTCTGAATTGAGCCGTAGCCAAGCGTTTTGAATCTGACTCCGTCGTATGAAACGACACCCCAACCAACGATCGCAAGACCGGGGTCAATTCCGAGTATGACCATATTTCCTCCCCTGGCAATAATTGCCCATAATAATTCATATTAAATTATAGCACTTCTTCGCGCGCGTGTCAAATACTATTTATTAAATTTTATTTTTTTATAATAATCTCCGAATAATCGTTTACAAACGGGACAATTTATGGTATAATAGGATAGATTATCTGCTTTCGTTCTTTTGATCAAAGCAACCACATGATTGCCGCTCCCATGCGGCACGGAGACGACTATGAATATTATTAAGATACAGCCCGGAGATCTTTTGCATCTCAAAAAGCCGCATCCCTGCGGGTGCGCTGATTTTTTGGTCATGCGCGTCGGCAGTCAGGTGCGCGTGATATGCAAGGGGTGCGGGCGCGACATGAACGTGGACCGCGTCAAGCTTGAAAAGTCGATCAAGTCCATCACCGCATCCGAGTCGGTGCAAAACACAGGAAAGGATTCAAACTAAATGAAACGCAACCAAGCTCTTATCAAGAACGGATTGCTTACCTGCACAACGCGTTGCAGATCCGTGCTTTCTGAATATTGGTATATTTTAATCGCCATGCTCATCCCTGCCGTGCTGGTCTACCTGATGTACCTGTCACGCGGGCTTTACCCGTTTGGGAACGGCTGCGTGTTGGTCCTGGACCTCAACGGTCAGTACGTCTATTTCTTTGAAGCCCTGCGCAATTTCGTGATCAACGGTGATACCAGCATCATCTACTCCTTCTCTCGTGCGCTCGGCGGTGAGTTCATGGGTATTTACGAATATTATATCGCAAGCCCCTTCTCCTACCTCGTTTGTCTGTTCCCCGAGGACAGAATGTGTGAGGCGCTGTTGTTCATGTTCATGGTCAAGGCAGGCTTCTGCGCAGGCACGATGGCGTTTTATCTGCATAAGTCCGAAGCACGCATCAACCGCATCGGTATCATAGCCTTCTCGGTGATGTACGCGCTGATGTCCTACTGCATCACGCAGCAGAACAACACCATGTGGATCGACGCGGTTATTTGGTTCCCGCTTGTCATGTACGGCGTGGAGCAGTTGATCAAGTACGGCAAATACAAGGTATTCGTCGTATTCCTGACGCTCACGCTTGTCAGCAACTACTATATCGGCTATATGGTCTGCATTGCGGTTGCAATCTATTTCTTCGCTTATCTGTGGGGCTTCAAGCAAACAAACAATCCTTACGGTGAGATTTACCATGGCGGCCGCTCGTTTATGCGTATCGCATTCTACTCGGTGCTCTCGATCGGTATAGCAGCGTTTATCGTATTCACCGCGTATTACTCTCTGACCTTTGGTAAAACCGATTTCTCGGATCCCAACTGGGCGTTCACCTCGCGACTCAACTTCCTTGAACTGCTGTATAAGTTCCTTCCCTCGTCCTACGACACCGTGCGTCCTGCCGGTCTTCCCTTCGTTTACTGCGGCGTGCTGACGCTTTTGCTGGTGCCCATGTTCTTCTTCAACAAGAAGTTCAAAACCGGCGAAAAGATCGCGTACGCAGTTCTGATCACCATCTTTGTGTTCAGCTTTGCCACAAGCTCGATCGACCTTGTATGGCACGGATTCCAGAAGCCCAACTGGCTCAACAACCGCTACAGCTTCATGCTCTGCTTCTTCCTGATTGTCATGGCTTACAGAGCGTTTGCCAATATGCGCACGGTCAGCCGCAAGCCCATGATCGGTATTGCAGCCCTGATTGGTCTGTTCGTGATCATTCTGCAGGAATTCTCGCCCATGATCAAGGAAGACCTCAACGAATACGTGGACGTGCACGATTTCCAGACGGTCTGGCTGACTATCGGTTGTCTGATCGTTTATACCATTCTGGTTTGTCTCTTACCGCGCGTCAGAAACAAGGAGCTTGTTTCCTGCGTGCTCGTCTTCTTTGTTTGTGTGGAAATGTTTATCAGCGGTCTTTGTGATCTCAACGACCTTGACAAGGACGTAACCTTTACCAAATATTCTTATTACAACGATTATCTTGACACGGTGCGACCGATTATCAACACCGTGCAGGAAAACGATACCTCCTTCTACCGCATGGAAAAGACCTATCACCGCAAGCTCAACGATAACCTTGCGCTGCAGATCCGCGGTCTTTCCAACTCGACCTCGACACTCAACGCCGACACCATTTATTTCCTGAGAATGATGGGCTATTCCTCCAAATCGCACTGGTCACAGTATCAGGGTGAAACACCGGTCAGCGATTCCTTGCTCGGCATCAAGTATATCATGACCGACAAGGATTACGACAAGTACTACGGCGAACCCGCGTTTGACTCGGACGATTATGACAACGAGACCTATGTAGTTTATCAGAACCCCTACGTCATGAGCATTGCTTACGCGGTTGACGAGGATTTCGTCAATTTCCAGCTTGACAATTACGAAAATCCCTTTGAGCGTATGAACGCTATGATCTCCATGATGCTTGGCGAGCAGGAAACGCTGCAGATCTTCGTTCCTGCAAAGCAGCTCTCCATGACCACCAAGGACGTTACCAAGGGCTCGGCTGCCAGCCACGACCTTTACAAGGGAGACGGCGGCTCAATCATCTTTGAATACGAGGTACCCAAGCATACCGAGCTGTTCGTTTACTTCCCCACCGTGTATTCCAGATCGGTCAATATGACTGCAAACGGCAAATCGGTTGGCAAGTGGGGTGACAACAACACCTGGAGAATCGTTTCAATCGGTGATTTTGACAAAAAGGATCTTGAGCTCAAGCTGACCATCAAAAACGATTACGACAACTTCTACCTCCTGCAGGATCTTGAAAAGCCCTTTATCTACTCGCTGGATATGCAGCTATTTACCGAAGCAATCACCAGATTGCAGCAAGGCAACGTACAGATTGATCCGGAGAATTACCGCGAGGACTATCTCCCCGGTACGATTACCACCACCAAGCAGCACCAGCTGATCACCACCACCATTCCCTTTGATAAGGGCTGGCAGGTCCTGATTGACGGCGAGCAGGTGGAGACCTTTGAGCTTGCAAACGCACTTGTCGGTTATTATATTGAGGATGTGGGTGAGCACGAGGTGCAAATGATCTATTGCCCCAAGGAGCTTGTGCTGGGCACGGGGATTTCGATCATTTCGGTAATCGTATTCTTCCTTCTGATCATTTTTGAAAAGAGACTTTGCAAGATTAACGGCTACGGTGAATTCTTTGCGGTTCCCAAGCCCAAAAAGCCTAAGGAATTGCCCGTGCCAAAGACGACTGAAACAGTATCGTCCGACGAGTCCCACGATGAATCCCCCACAAATACCGATACAACTACTTTATCATAACTAAAAACCGCGGGGCTACATGCCCCGCGGTATGCAAGGAGTTCTTATGTATTACTATATCAGCGGCACGCTCGCAGTGAAAAATATGGGCTTTGCCGTGATTGACGCAGGCGGCGTTGGCTATAAGCTGACGGTCAGCCAGAACACATACGACAAGCTACCGCTTGCAGGTAATGCTGCAAAGCTTTATACGTATCTTGCTGTCCGCGAGGACGGCATTGAGCTGTTCGGATTCGGAGACGAGACCGAGCTGCATTCCTTCCAGATGCTGATCACGGTATCCGGCGTTGGCCCCAAGGCAGCCATGTCTATTCTGTCTCTTCTGACACCCGAAAAATTCGCGCTGGCGGTTTGTACCGAGGATACCAAGGCAATTTCCAAGGCAAGTGGAGTTGGCCCTAAAACGGCTGCAAGAATCGTTCTGGAGCTCAAGGATAAGCTGATCAAGGAGCACGGCGGCGAATTCAACGCGACTCCCGAGATCGGCGCTTCTGCCAAGGGTGGTGCTCCTGCGCGCGGTAAGCTGACAGAGGCTTTGGATGCCCTGATGGTGCTCGGTTATCAGAGAGCCGAGGCTACCGCGGTACTGAAATCCATGCCAACCGAACAGATGACACTGGAGGAAATTATCCGCCAGGCACTCAAAAAGCTGATGTAAGGAGGGCGAGATATGTTTGACGAACAGGAATTTGACTTTGAAAATCGCATCGTATCCACCAACTATTCGCCCGAGGACTCAGATATTGACGCGTCGTTGCGTCCTAAAACGCTGGACGACTACGTAGGTCAAGACAAGGCGAAGGAGAATTTGAAGGTCTATATTGAGGCAGCCAAGATGCGCGGTGAATCGCTTGACCACGTACTGCTCTACGGCCCTCCCGGTCTTGGTAAAACCACGCTTTCCAATATCATTGCCAACGAGCTTGGTGTAAATATCCGTATCACTTCCGGCCCCGCGATTGAAAAGCAAGGCGATCTGGCTGCGCTTTTGACCAATCTCAACGAGGGCGACGTGCTGTTTATTGACGAAATTCACCGTCTTTCTCGCTCGGTTGAGGAGATCCTCTACCCTGCTATGGAGGACTATGCACTCGACATTATCATCGGCAAAGGGCCTGCCGCGCGCAGCATTCGTATAGATCTGCCCAAGTTTACGCTGATTGGTGCAACCACGCGCGCCGGCCAGTTGACCACTCCCCTGCGGGACCGCTTTGGCGTGCTGCTCAAGCTGGAGCTTTACACGCCGGAGGAGCTTGCCTCCATCGTACGCCGCAGTGCTGGGATTTTGGGCATTGCCATTACCGACGACGGCTCTTACGAGATCGCGTCTCGCTCCAGAGGCACCCCGCGTATTGCAAACCGCTTGCTCAAGCGCGTTCGTGATTTTGCGATGGTCAGCGGTAAGGACACCATTGATTCCGAAATTGCAGGCTATGCGCTCAACAAGCTGGAAATCGACGAGCTGGGCCTTGACAACACCGACCGCCGAATGATGGAGGCCATCATCAAGTTCTACGACGGCGGCCCCGTTGGCCTTGATACGCTTGCAGCAACCATCGGCGAGGAGGCTGTGACCATTGAAGACGTTTACGAGCCTTATCTGATGCAGCTCGGATTCCTTTCCCGTACGCCTCGCGGCAGATGCGTGACTAAGCTGGCTTACGAGCATCTGGGCTTGCGTGCTCCGCAGACACCCGGTAAAAACGGCGCCTCCAATCAGGTGTCTTTGTTTGACGACAATTAATGATTATTTGGATAAGGCTTCCCTTTCACGGGAAGCCTTACTTGCTAATGATTCTACGCATCGTTGTTTTTTTATCTTCTTTTTATATGTGTACTTCGGTTGTTTGGCATGATATCATGAAACTACCAAATAAAGGAGGAAATACTGATGAAAACTACATTTGGACAAAGATTGAAAGTTTTTCGGAAAAACTCGCAATTCACACAACAAGAACTGGCCGAAATGATTGGTGTCAGCAATCAAGCCATTTCAAAATGGGAAACCGATACTGGCATGCCGGACATTTCTCAAATTGTGCCGTTGGCTCATGCATTGCACGTCAGTACTGATGTATTATTGGGAATCAGCGACGATCACCTTGATGATGAATTCGAAAAAATTCTGAGAGAATGCTTGGCTTTAGAATCCATGAATCCCTGTGAATGGCCCCCTGCTCCGGAAATCGGAGAACAGGGATATCGCATGATGTATGAGTATTTCTCCGAGCATCCATATCACGTCCGTGCGGCAAAATACTTGCTGGATATCTCGGAGCTCTACTGGGGACAATTCCCTAACTTTACCGATCAAAAGGCCATGCTAAAGGAGTGTGAGCGTTTTGCAAACTGCATTATTCATTACTCCGATGATGCTGACATGCAGGCAGAGGCACGTTATCTGCTTGCCTCTGTATTGACGAGAGTCGGAGATTTTCCCCGCGCCATGTTGCTTCTTGAAAAACTCCCGTTTGAATACGGAGACCGCTATTACAGATCTGCAGAGATTGCAAAAATCGCCGGAGAATCACATATGGCTGAAGAATATTGCAAAAAGAGCTTTACCAATCAGGCACGTTATTTGATAAAAAATATCAACCTCGTCACATCCCTTTCAGACAAAACAAATCAGCAGCGAATCGTATATATGGAGTATATGCTTCGTATTATTGATGCACTTTTAAGTGGAGGAGACGCATTACCCTATGAGCAAGTATATCAAAAGCTTTTGTTACTTACAGGTCTGATCGAATTGTACGCCCAGACAGATCAACTTGCGTTAGCAAAGACTCGTTATGCTGATCTGCATCATCTGTGCAAAGAATACTATAAAGTCCTCAAATCCGGTCACATGGAAGAATCAATCATGCTGCTTGACAACAGAGTCAGCGTATTTTGTGAGGATGATACCATCACACCACGCAAGCAATTGATTGACAACTGCCTTCACCGTGCAATGAATGTCGCAGACGATCACCCGGAGCTGAAAAGCTGTATTATTTAATTGCCCGGAGCAGGACGTTTCAATAAAAATGCAGGGAGAAAGCCTTGGCCTTCTCCCTGTTTTGGTTTGATTTAGTTACTCAGCTCGATGGACTGCACGTACATGACATCGCCCTCGGCACAAGCATCAAAGTAGTCAAAGCGGATCGCATTGACATTACCACTCCAGAAATTCAGGCTCGATACCTTAATTTCTGCGGTATGATACTCACCGTCTGCCACGAGCTCGGTACGAACGGACTTGCCGCCCTCGGCTCCCATAGACGTGCCGGTTGACAAGAACAGCTCTGCCGTGTAATATTTCATACTGTTGGTGGTGGGGATCATATACGTGATCTTGATCACGGAATAATCCTCTGCTTTGAGTGTGGGATCTGACTTGGTGTAATCGATGGTGACGTGCGGGTCAGATGCTGCTACGATGGTCAGCAATGCAGCCTTTTGCTCATCGCTGAAGCCTACGGTGGTATTGCTGGTGGGCGTCAGCTTGAGTGTGCTGCTTTTATCAGCAAACTGAAGCATATCCATCTTGATTGCTGCGCCCTCGTCCTCCAGTCGGTCACTGATATAGTTGTGATGCAGAGTTTCGTTTGTTGCAAAATCCTTATTGGCTTTAAATACGCTTCGGATCTCTTCAATCGAGCCCGTGGTCATCATGTAGCTGTATTCGATCGGCTCAAAGGATTCAAGCTTGATGGTACACAAGGGGGCTACGTAGTTGGTAGCACCGTTGTATGCATCCTTACTACCGTTATATGCATGTCTGCCGGCCAAAAATACGTCTACACCGGGAACGAACAAGCCGATTCCGTAATCTACGTAGCGGTTGGACCATGCACACCAAGTCTCGGTGTTACTGTATCGAAGCTTGAAGGTGCAATCATCGTGATAAGCAGCATCGCCCCAGAAGTTCAGATCCTTTCTGGAGGTCAGCGGCTCGTCCTGCCAAGGCTTGGAGCCTGCATAATAGGTGAATTCACCAAGGAAGCTCAGTGTATAGAAGGCGGGCAGCTCCTGATTGGCATATCTGTGCTCCCAACCGGAGAAATCCACGAATCTGTTATCCACACGAATGTGATCCTCTTCCAGCACGTAAATATTCTCCATGTAGCTGATGGTCAGCTCACCGTCGTGTCCCCAATCCTGCGGCTGCGCCTTGACGTAAAGCGAGTGCGTTCCAACCACGATATCAATGATACGGCTGGGGTTGCCGTGTACGTCACCGCCCTGAACAGGGTTATAAGGCCAGCGTACGCCGTTGTAATCGCCGTCCTGGTATTCACCGTTGCCGTGCGTGCCGTAATAGGACTGCTGTACAAGTCTGCCGGTATCAGCCTGGTTGATCAGGTTTTCAATGCCGCCGATTCTGTTTTTGAGGTCGCGCAGATAGCAAATGCCGCCGCCCCAGGAAAGGCGCACGCCAAGCACGTAGCTTTCGTTTTCGATGTAATATACTTCGTCCGCATAGACCTCGTATTCCTCGGTCTTGACGTCGCAAAGCACGAACTTGGCGTCAACCTCTTCGCAGGTATCAAAGGAGATCGAGGTCAGCTTGGAGGCTTTCATGCCCTCCAGATATCCCTTGGTCAGCGCGCAGAAGGTCTGCTCTCCTGCCTCCAGATAGAACAAATCGTTCAATGTTCTGCCGTTTCTCTCGTAAGTCACGGTGCACTCCATGGGCGCGTCGGATACGTAGCAAAGCGTCAGACGGTTAAAGGTATCGGCAAATTGATCGCCGAGTGTGACCGTAAGCCCTGTATTGATTGTAAACGCACCGTCAGCAAAGCTCTTATATCCGGTTGCGGAATATGCAAGGCCGGTAGCGGTCGTGACGTCGTATGCAGAACCGTTTTCAGTTGCCTGTACGGTCTTGTCAAAGCTGATCGAGGGCTTGGCAGCAACCGTGAAATCGGGGGTTGCAGGCAGAGTCTGATCTTCGGTACTCTCTTCCGAGCCCTGCTCTGTTTCGGGAGCTTGGGTTTCGGTGTCTGTATTTTTTGTATCAGTCTGATCCAAAGAAGACTGCTCTTCACCGGTTCCGCCCTGATTGCATGCAGCAAACTGCAGCATCATGACAAGGCAAAGACAAAGAGCCAATAATGACAGGATTCTTTTTGTGTTCATGGAAACATTTCCTTTCCTTGGTGTAATGTATCTATTATACTACATTCTCTTTTATTTGTCAAGAAAGGACTGACGCTTGGCGTCAGTCCTTTCCAAATATCAGATTCAATTTCTCTTTTTTGCAACGAATGCAATACCCAGCAGCGCGATCAGAGCAACTATGGGAGCAGCGATCACAGAACCGCAGCCCTTATTCTCCTGCTCTGCCTCGGTGGTCTGCTCACCGCCCTCTGCTTCGGTCTCTGCAGTAGGTGCTTCGGTTTCGGGAGCTTCGGTCTTGGGAGGATTGGTTTCCTTCTCGGTCGTCTCGGGCATTGCACCAAGCAGGCCGATCAGATAATCCTTTGCATACTGCTCAGCATCCTCAATGGTGCGGAAGCATGCGATGTATGCAATATCATAATACTTCATTTCTTCATCGGTATAGTCAACGTTCTGAATGTCCATACGAATCATGTTGACTCTGCCCTGCCAGTCAAGGTCACCGGTCAGATCCAGAATACCCATGCACCATTCATCACCGTACTCATACTCAGCAATATCAATCTCACAGCTGCAATCGGGCTGAGCACTCAAATTCTTACCTGCACTATAGAATACCAGGCCGGATTCTGCAAAGCAATTTCTGGTCAGAATCGCAATCACGGGGAAATCCGATGCCTCGTAGGAAACGGCAACCTTAGGAGAGAAGATTATGTAACCAGAAGCGGTCAATGCAGTTGCACGCATAGTACCGTCGTCATTGGCAACAAGGTCGATATTTGAGCTCTGGAACTGGTTGAACTGCTCCTTAGCAGAATTCCAGATCAGTGCAGGCTGACCTTCCGGAACAGTGGAAGAATCCGCGATAGGCGCGAAGTTGTTACGGTTTTCCTCGGGCTCCATGCTGTCCTCACCAAAAGGAACCTCACCCTGGAACTTGCTGATGTTCGCTCCGATGGAAGAACCGGACGCGGTAGTATAGAAGGAAATACCCACGTATGCGCCGTCTGCACAGTAAGTATCCAGAGTCTCGTCCGCCAACTTAGTCACGTCCTCAAACTTGGTGCCGCATACGTAAAAAGCATATCCGGAGCCTGTGTACTCTACCTCAAAGGTATAGATTTCCTGGCCCTGCTCGTTGAGCGGGATGTTGACGTGCTGCTGGCTGAACAGCGTGTATCCTCTGTCATCATTGAGATAGAAGAACTGCGCAACAGCAGCGCCTTCGCCTGCTCCGCGGATCAGTACGGAAACGCCCTCGCCATATCCCTTCTGACCGGGAGCGAAGATCTCTTTGCTGTGCAGAGAGATGCCGACCCAGTGGTCACTGCCTTCATAAGCAAAATCGGTTACGGTAAACTCCAAGGAGATGGATCTGCCGTTACCTGCTGCGTTGGTGTCCTTGAGATTATAAGGGGTCTTGGTATGAATGTGCGTATAGGGAGTGTTGTTGGTATAGTCAGCAGAATCCAACACAAGGCCCTTGTCTACTTCATAGTGAAAACCGCAATACGGTCTGTAGCTATCCGGATCCAGATAGTCGTCAGCTGCGCGGGTTGCAACCCAGTCACCTTCAACCGCTGCTGCGCCGGGAATGATCATCACGGATGCAACGGACAGAATCATCACTGCTGTCAAAGCTAAAACAAGCAATCTTTTCATTTTGTCTCTCCTTAATTAGGAATTATTGAATACACATTTATTATATCACTTTTTCATTTTTCTGTAAATGGTGACATTCCACAAATATGTGTACCCATTTCGTGCAAAATAACAAGGGCTGACGCCAAAGCGTCAGCCCTTAAAATTATGATATTTTAGTCCTTCTTTTTTGCAACGAATGCAACGCCGACAAATGCGATCAGTGCCGCAACGGGAGCGATCGCTACGGACTTGCAGCCGCCGGACTGCTCTGCATCGGTGGAAACTTCCTCGGAGGGAATCTCTTCGGTGGGAGCATCGGTCTTTGCCTCGGTAGTGGGAGCTTCGGTGGTAGGCTCTTCGGTAGGCTTTTCGGTGGTCTCGGGCAGCTTGCCAAGCAGCGCGATCAGGTAATCCTTTGCATACTGCTGTGCATCCTCTTCGGTACGGAATGCGGCAAAGTATGCAACGTCAAACGTATTGTATTGCTCATCCGTATAATCTACTTCAGAAAAATCGCAACGGATACCGTTGATTCTTCCCTCCCACTCGGGATCTTCTCTAAGATCTACCAGGGAAAGTCCCCAGCCCTCGCCAAGTTCAATCTCATCGACAATGAAGTCCATCCGGTTATCAGCACCGCATCCCAGGGTCTTACCGGACATGTAATAGATGCTGCCCGAAGACGCCCAGCAATTTCTTGTCAGGATTGCGACAACCGGGAAATCGGTTGCTTCATAAGAGATTTCGTTTTTGAGCATGAAGTTGATATAGGGGGCATTGCCATTGCATACCAAGGTAACAAGGCCGCTCTCCTGGACAGTATAGTCAGCCTGAGCGATGGAGATCTTATCGCACTGCTCAATATTGCCATCCCACTTTACTGCAGGCTGGCCTGCGGGAACAGTTGCAGAATCAGCAATCTCTGCAAAATTCTTAACGTTTGCCTCGGGCTCAGCGCTATCCTCACCGTAAGGAACAGCGCCCTGGAACTCGTTGATTACAAAAGCAGCGGTGGTTTCTGCTTCGGTGGACATCAGAGTGATACCGAGATATGCCCCATTTGCACACTGCTCGTCAAAAATGGTGTTAAGAACACCGGTAGGATCGGTAAACTCGGTGCCGCACAAATTCATCACGTAGTTAGTTCCATCATGCTTGATGCTGAAGGTGTAAACCTCCTGATCCTTGTCATTGAGCTCGGGATTGATCTGACCGGAAATGAACAGGGTGAAGCGATTGTTTTCTTTATCGACGTAATGGGGCTGGCCTGTTGCAGAACCGCCTCCGTTACCACGGATCAGAATGCACAGACCGGCGCCGTATTCAGGGTTACCCTGGGTTACAACAGGCTCGCTGTTGAGCGTAATGGCGACCCATTCGTCCTTATTACCGAATTCGCCGCCGTATGCAAAATCCTGGACGGTAAACTTTACGGAAAGCGCGTTGCCGTTTCCGTCAGCATTGGGGTCCTTGAGGTTATAGGCATTCTTTGTGTGTGCCTGAACGTAAGGATTGCAGTTAGTAAAATCGGGAGCAATCGTCTGGAAGCCCTCGGGAGTGTACGTATAGCCTGCAGCGGGAGTGTAATCCGTAACGCCCTCTTCATATGCGTCGCCTGCTCTGGAGGTCACCCAGTCTCCTTCTACCTCAGCGGCGCTTGCAGGGATTGCCAGCATGGTCATAGTTGCAAGCAACAGACACATAGCAAGCATGATTGTCAAAAATTTTCTCATGTTTCTTCTCCTTTTCTTTGAGATAATTTTATATATAGATTATATCACTAACTCAAAAAACTGTAAATGGTGATTTTGTACAAAACTGATTCCCCAAAAGCAACACTATTAACAAACAAAAAAGGGGCTGACGCATCGCGTCAGCCCCTTGAATTCAGGGTGATAATTCAGTTAAGAATTAGTCTCTCTTCTTTGCAACGAATGCAACGCCCAGCATAGCGATCAGAGCAACGATGGGAGCAGCAACGATGGAGCCGCAGCCGCCGGACTTTTCAGCCTCGGTGGTAACTTCACCATCGGAAGGAGCTTCGGTAGCATCGGGAGCGTTGGTCTCGGGAGCCTTGGTGGTTTCGGGCTCGGTCTCGGGAGCCTTGGTGGTCTCGGGCTCGGTTACAACGTCTGCGCTGTAGCCCTTAGCAGCCAGCCAAGCCTGAGTGTAAGCGGTAGCTTCTTCAACGGAACGGAATGCGCCGATGAATGCGATGTCGAAATTGTTGTATTCTTCGTTAGCGATGTCGTCAGCAGCAAAGTCATAACCAACACGGATGCTGTTGATTCTGCCTTCCCAACCGCCTACGTTGGTCTCTGCATCATCATCGGTGTAATCGGAGAAGTCCATGATACCCATGGTCCAACCGCCGCCGAAATCATACTCGGTGGGATCCCAGTTCTCGCTGTAGGAGTTCTCTGCGGAAAGAATATCACCTGCGCAGTAGTAAACGTTACCGCTGTTAGCCCAGCAGTTTCTGGTCAGAACTGCAACGTAGGGGAAATCAGCTGCTTCGTAGGAAACCTCGGACTTAACGCCGAAGGAAACGTAAGGAGAAACAGTCTGGGTAGCGATCTTAACGGAACCGTCATCGTTGATGGTGTATTCACCGCCGGAAACGGAGATCTTTCTGAAGTCTCTGCAGGTAGAATCCCACAGAACTGCAGGCATGTTAGCCTCAATGGTTGCGGAATCAGCGATGGGAGCCTTCTGGCGGAGGTCCTCTTCGGGATCTGCGGAGTCGTCACCTACGGGGAGGTCGCCCTGCCACTCGGTGATAGCGAGCTGAATCTTGGTGTTAGCAACACCGGTCTGGCAAATAACGCCAACGTATGCGCCTTCAGCAAATACTCTGTCAAAGTGAGCGTTCAAAGCTTCGTCAGCAACGAACTCGGTGCCGTTTACAGCGTAAACGTAGCCACCGTCAACGTACTTCACGGTAAAGGTGTACTCTTCCTGATCCTGATCGTTCATGGGAACATCAACGGAGGGGAAAGCAGCTGCAGGAGAGAAGCTCTTGCCGGTTACGTCATCTACGTAGAAGGGCTGAACCTGTGCGGAACCGAAGCCGCCGCCACGGATCAGGATGCAGAGGCCTTCGCCGTACTTGGTGGAGCCGGGAGTGGACATGGGCTGGCTGTTCAGAGTGAACGCGATCCACTGGTCCTTGCCTTCGCCGCCGTCGTAAGCGTACTCAAGTACTCTTACCTTAACGGAAACGGAGTTACCGTTGCCATCGTTGTTAGCCTTCAGATCCAGAGGATTTCTGGTGTGCATCTGAACGAAGGGAGTGGTTTGGTCTGCATAAACGGGGGGATCAAGAACGAAGCCCAGCTCGGGATCATAGTGGTAGCCTGCTGCGGGGCAGTAGCTGCCTTCGTCTTCGTAGTCACTGCCGCTTCTGGAGGATGCCCAGTCGCCTTCGAGAGCTGCGGAGGTAGAAACTACCATAGCAGCTGCCAGGGACAGAACCATCAGAGAAGCGAGCAGCACGGAAAGAAATCTTTTCATGATGAAAATCTCCTTTGAAAAATAGTTTTGGTGTCGCATACATGCGCAGTATTATTATAGCACAAAACCCGAATTCCGTAAATAGGCACATTTACGAAATATTCCCTCATTTACTGGTATTATTGCACAAATCTTGTTCACTCAAATTTCACTTTAGAGCAGTATTTCGTAGTAGTAGATCGGCAAAGCGCTCCAACCGTGACACAGGCTTGCGGCGTGTCCGAAATCGGAAAGGCCAATGATGGTCTCCCAGAAGGTAGTTGCACCGTTACGCAGCATATAGAAATAGTCGCGATCGATCTCTTCGATGATCACCTTAGCGTACGCTTCCCTGTCGTATGCCAGCAGCGCGTCAAAGCGGAAGGAGTTCATGCTAAGTGTATTGGGATGTACTGTGTATCCACAGTTGTCTTTCCCGTTGGTTGCGAGAATACGAAGAATATTGGTCTTGTCCACCGTATCGGCAGCACCGCACAGCATGCAAAGCGCGTTGGTCAGTACGCTGTATTCTCCTCTGCAGCGATTGTCAAACGACTCAAAAAGCTTGGTTTCGGGGTTGTAGAACTCTTTTGCGATTGCAGCGTTGACACTCTTGGAAAGCTCGCTGTACTCCTCTGCCTCCCGGGTCTTACCCAGCGCATCGCAGATCTTGGTCATGCTCTGCAGAGCAAGCGAGAAGAATGCGTTGATGGGACACTCCATGCTGCGCACCTTTTCAAAGAAGTGGCCGTTCATGCCGGGGCTCCACTCGTAGAAGTTCCAGTAGCCTCCCTCACCGTAGAAATTCTCGATCAGGCCGCTGTCCTGCAGTTTCCCTATAAAGGTATGGATGATGGTATCCAGAACGGGATAGCATTCCTCTGCCAGCGTAACGTCGCCCGTGTGCTCGATATATTCCTGCATCTGAATAAAATATACGGTAGAAAATGAAGGAATGGGAAAATCCTTGCCCGCTGGATAACAAAGCGTCAAAATACCGTCGGGGCGCAAGCCCTTGGAGATCAGCTTGAGGTTGGCGCGTGGAAATTCCTTTTCGCCAAAAGCATAATAGCCACACAGCATTTGATTGCGCGAGTCCATACAATAGAGCGCCTGCTCTCTCCAGGGGCAATCCTCGTAGTGCTCGTGCATGCATTGGATCAGCGTGTTTGTGCAGACCTCGTAGATAGTGTTCTGCAGCAGGTTTCCCTTATCAAATTTCTTGGCGGTCACGGGATACAGCGTAGGCCTCAGACCTGCGTAATGCACGGTGAATTCGGTGGCGTGAACAAAGAACTGCACGTATCTGCAGCCAAAGCGACGGAACGTGTGCATGTATTGGTTTCTTCCCTTTTTTGCTTTATAATCTGCCGAGAAGCCGCGTACCGAGGTGCGGCATCTGCCGTCTGCCAGATGCTCGCCGTAGCCGATATCAATGCGGCAATCATACGGAACTTCAATATCAAAATCAAGGAATCCCGCCCACTCCTGTCCGAGATCCACAACAAAGAAGATGCCCTGTGCCGCGTCCTCTGTTTTGAAATTCACAGGCTTATCAAAGCCGAAAAATCCGCGCATATCCGAGATCTGCTCGGGATAGCGATGGCGAAGCGCTGCGTGCTGCATCATCTTATCAGGGCTTGTATGCTGCTTTTCCACGTAATCAAAAAGGCCTTGCATACACATCTGCGCTTGTGTTCTCGGAGCAAGCTCCAGCATCTTGATCGGACGCAGAGTAAAATCGGTTGAAATCATGGGCATGAGCACGCTTGGCGCAAAGCTGTCGGTCGCGTCCTGCTCAATAAAGCCATCGTATGCGGTAGCATCGTAGTGATAGGTATAGCCCAGCTGCCCCGAGATCAGCTGTCTGACGTGAGAAATATAGTCGCGCGACAGCCGCGAAAGCGTACTTTCATCGGAGTAGCAAATTGGCGCATCCTGCTCGCGTATCTCAAAGATCACACCGGGCTCGCCGTGAATATAGGTTTGGGTATCGTCACCGTAATACCAGACCACGACTGCCAGTCGGTTCTTTCCCGCCTTGACAAGCTTGGTGACATCCACACGGTCACAGATCTTGTAGGTCGGATAGTCGGCGTACTGGCCAAAGGCTGCAAGCTCGCCGTTTATATACACGGTATAATTGGAGTCCGCAGCAATTGTCAGCGTGTAGGGTGCTTCACCGCTCGCGACAAATTCCGCAACGAAATCCGCAAATTCATCCGACAGGATCTCCCCTGCCTTCCAGATCCATTTAGCCTTGAGAAACATGATCTACCTCCGATTTATAATATTTTCCTTGGTACAGGTCATTTTGGTACAGAATTTTGTCCACGTCGTTGACCACGGCCGTTTTACGCCTGCTCCAGTCGGGGGCAAGCAGTGCGTCCGGCGCGCCATCACCCGTCAGGCGTGCGATCACGGTGTCCGCCGGCAGCAGAGTCAACGCCTTGGCCACAATTTCGGTATACGTCTGCTGCGTCATGGGCTCGTATTCACCCGCAAGGTACATATCGGCCATGACGGTGTTTTTGATCACATGCAAGAGATGCAGCTTGACCTGGTCGGGGTGCAATTTTGCCACGTCGCGCACACTCTGCAGCATTTCCTGCTCGTTCTCTCCGGGCAGGCCGAGGATCAAATGAATGCAGATGTGAATATCCGGACTTGCTGCGCGCAGGGCGCGGTAGCCTTTTACAAAGGCGGAAAAATCGTGTCCGCGATTGATCAGTGCTGCGGTTTGGTCGTCGGAGCTTTGCAAGCCAAGCTCAACCGTCAAATAGGTGCGCTTTGCAAGCTCGGATAGATACGCGACCACGTCCGGCGGGAGGCAATCGGCACGCGTCGCGATATTCAGCCCCACCACGCCCGGGTATGCGAGTGCTTGCTCGTATTTTTCGCGCAAGATCTTCAGCGGTGCATAGGTGTTTGTGTGCGCCTGGAAATACGGGATAACCTTTTCGGTCTTCCATTTTCCGCTGATCAACGCATGAGATCGCTCCATCTGCTCAAGGATCGGCACGTCGGGTGGCGGTGCGAAATCCCCGCTTCCCTTATCCGAGCAATAAATGCAGCCGCCGTGCGCGCATTTGCCGTCAATATTCGGACATGTAAAGCCCGCGTCAATGGGCAGCTTGGCAACCTTACCGCCAAAGGTGCGCTTAAGAAAATAGTCGTAGGTATAGTAGCGCTTATTGGTATCGCTATACGCAAACGGATTGCTTGCCGCCTGCGTGACCTTTTTGCCCATGCCCATCACCTCACTTTGGTTTTATTATACAGGAAATATTTTGCAATGTCAATAAAAAAAGAGAATCCCCGCTGGGCGGGGATTCTCTCTACCAATATTATTCTGCAAGAAGCTTTTCAAGTGCTGCGAGTCTGACGCAAACGGTCAGCACGTTCATAGCATCGGTCAGCTCGGGAATGGACGGATAGGTGGGTGCGATACGGATGTTGGAGTCGGCAGGGTCCTTACCGTAAGGATAGGTTGCTCCTACCTTTGTCAGCACCACGCCTGCCTCTTTTGCAAGCTCTCCAGCTCTCTTGGCCGTCCCGGACATAACGTACAGGCTGACGAAATAGCCGCCCTTGGGGTCTGTCCAGCGTGCAATGCCCTTGCCACCGAGATCGCGCTCCAGCGTCTCCTTGACGATTGCAAAGCGAGGACGCAGAATGGCTGCCTGCTTTTGCATGATGGCCTTGACGTTCTCGGCAGTACCAAAGTACTTGACGTGCCGCAGCTGGTTGAGCTTGTTATAGCTGATGGTCTGAACGGTCATTTCCTTCTTGGCGTGGTCTAAGTTCGCATCAGACATAGCCATCACGGCAACGCCTGCACCGGGATAGGTGATCTTGGAGGTGGAGGCAAAATAGAAGATTCTGTCCTCGTTGCCGTACTTGCGGCAGAGCGAGAAAATGTCGGCCAAGTGGTCCTCCTGTCCGTACAGCGCATGGACGACGTATGCGTTATCCCAAAAGATACGGAAATCGGGGGCTGCGGTCTTCATGCTTGCAAGTCTTTCCACAGTTTCGTCGGAATAGATATAACCGTCGGGATTGGAATACTTGGGGTTGCACCAGATACCCTTGATGGATGCGTCATTTGCAACCAATTCCTCAACCATGTCCATATCGGGACCGGTTTCAAGCATGGGAATGGTGATCATTTCAATACCCATCTTTTCGCAGATCGCAAAGTGGCGATCGTAGCCGGGAGACGGACACAAAAACTTGATCTGATCCAGCTTGCACCAAGGAGTCGAGCCCTCGGTTGCCGTGCCGTACAGCATGCAGCGGCACATGGTATCGTACATCAAGGTCAGGGACGAGTTGCCTGCTACGAAAATACTGGAAGCGGGGATGCCAAGCAGATCGCCAAACAGCTTTTTTGCCTCGGGCACGCCGTCCAGCATGCCGTAATTGCGGCAGTCAAAGCCACTCTCGGAAAAGCATGAACTGCGATCAATGCAGGTGAGCAATCCGTCGATCATGTCCAGCTGCTCCGTGCAGGGCTTGCCTCTTGAGAGGTCAAGGGAGAGGCCCTTGGTCTTGATCTGTTCGTATTCCTTTTGTAAGGATTGGTATTCGGCAAGCAGCGCCTGCTTGCTCATATCTGTATAATGCATGTCAGTAATTAACTCCTATTTCAATTCAACTCACATATTATACCACGGAGCTTATGATTTTGCAATAGGTATTTTGAATAATTTTCAAGAATTATTGCATTATTTATCGTGATTTTGTCTGCTTTCCCAAAATTCCGCCACTGTTTTTGCAAGAGATTGCGCGTCGCTTGCAAAACGAACGTCATCCCAATGCGGTGGGAACAGCTCTGTATAGCGCGGCTCGGCATATCTTTGATCAAGCAGTACCACAATGCCACGGTCGGTGTCGGTACGTATGACGCGCCCTGCTGCCTGCAACACGTGATTCATGCCGGGGTAAACGTAAGCATATTCGTAGCCCATGCCGTTTTGATCGGCGTAATAGTCGCGAATGATGTTTCGCTCGTCCGACAGTCCGGGGATGCCAACGCCCACTATGATGCTGCCGATCAACCTGCCGCCCGGAAGATCCACGCCCTCTGAGAACGAGCCGCCCAACACGCAAAAGCCGATCAGCATGCCGGGGTTATCCGCGCAGAATGCGTCCAGGAATTGTTCCTTTTGCTGCTGCGTCATGCCCCGCTTCTGTACCAAAATCGGCACGTCGGGATAGCGTTTGGTAAATGCGGCAACCACCTTTTCCATGTAGGAATATGACGGGAAATACACCATGTAATTCCCTACCTTACCGCATACGGATGCCGCAATATATGAGGCGGTTTTTTTGACGGATTTCTCTCTGTCCTCAAATTTTGTGCTGATTCCATCCGCCACAGCCACGCAAAGATTCTCACGCGGAAAGGGAGACGGAAAATTGACCGAGACAGCGTGCTTGCCGCCGCCCAGCGTTTGCGCAAAATAGCTTGGTGGCGTCAGCGTGGCCGAGAACATGATCACGGATTCTGCCTTATCGTGGCAAGCTTCCAGCTGTCGGCTGGGATCCAGACAAAGCTGCTTGAGTGTGATCTCATCGCCCTGCACGGTCAGATAGGTCACAAAGCCGACGTCGTAAAGCTCTGCCGTCGCGCAATAAGCGCGCAGGTTTGTATAAAAGACTTCTATACAGTCATAAAGTGCATCATAAGTGTGATTTTTCAGCCATTTCTCGACGCCGGACGCAAGCGTTGACAAAGGCTCGTTGACCTCGTCCAATGGCTCACGCGAGAAATAATAGCCGTATTCCAGGCCGTCAGAGCCCTTTTGCATCGTGTCGCGGCAATAGCGTTTGACCGTTTTAAAAACCTCCATGCTCTGCTTGAGCTTTTTATACAAAGGCTCGGACTCGTGCAGCATTTGTAGCACGGTTGCAAAATCCGTATTGCTTAAATTGCTGGAAAACATATCTCTCGCTCTATCCGTCAGGTTATGCGCTTCATCGACAAGAAGTACGTATTTCCCGTTATTTTCCACGAAGTATCTGCGCAGCTTGACGGCAGGGTTATACACGTAATTGTAGTCGCAGATGATAATACTGCAAAATTCGGACAGATCAAGCGATAATTCGTACGGACATACGCCGTATTTTTCGGCCACCTGACGAATATGTGCCGAGGTATAACAGTTCTGGAAAGTCAACAGCTCGGAGATGGCCTGCATGATCTTGGTATGCGACAGGCTGCGCGGGCACTCATGCTTACAGGTGCGGTGCGTAAAGCGTTCAGCCGGACACATCTGCTCCTTTGCGGAAAGCACGATGGTACGCAAGGGTGCACCTGCGTCAAACAGCCGCTTGGCCGCAGCAAACGCCTCGCGGCGCGTGCTGGATTTTGCCGTGAGATAAAAGATCTTATCGCATTTCCCTTTTCCCATGGCGCGTACGGCGGGATACATGGTGGAAATGGTTTTGCCAATGCCTGTGGGTGCTTGAATAAATAAGCGTCCGCCGTGCATGATATCTCGATAACACTCGCGCATGAATTCCTCTTGTCCTTCGCGGATCTCGGGATACGGAAACGCAAGCGTAGCTGCGCGGGTCTTGACTTCACGGTTTTGCTCCACGCAATTTTCAATATAAGGCATGGCGCGCGAAAGAATGGAGGTATATTCCTCCTTGAGCGTTTGTGCGGTGTAAGTAAACTCTCCGCTCGTGCTCTCACCCGTCCCCGTTACCGTAATTCTGCGTAGCGTGACGCGCTCTTGCTGCTTGGCTGCGGCCAGAAAATATCCAAGGCAACGCTGGCGCACGGGAATGCTGATCGGCTCATCCGCTGCGGGCAGCTTTGCAGCGCGGTGGCTGTGATCTATGATCATACGCTCGCCGTCAAGCTCAATGCCCTGTGCGTGTCCGCTGACCTTGATCAGCACGCCTGCCAAGCGGCAGGTATGCTGCAGCAGCACGTCGGCAAAATACGTGCCGTTTTGCGCCGTAACCTTATCCACCTCAAGCTCTGCCGCGGGCTCCTCGCGATAGTTTGTGCGTCCGAAAGCAACGGCACACAGCTCGCCAAGCTCCAATTCAACCGCTCCCGTTTGCTCGTTATATCGCATGCCGTCACCTCCCTTGCATTTATTATTTCTATTATACCATAAGGCGCGCGCCTCGTCAATCACAATTACCATATTTTTAGGGGTACACAAAGGCACGCTTTTCGCTTATAATGATAGTAAGAAACGCAACCTTGAAAGGATTTAGATATGGATTTGATCAAAATCAGCGATTCCAAGCTAAAAATTATGCTGACCTCCTCGGACATGACCTATTACGACTTACATAACGACTCTATCAGCTTTGCCTACGCGCACGTGCGTCGCGTTTTGCGCAGGCTGTTGTCCGATGCGCGTGAGCAGACCGGGTTTGATGGCGATATGTCGCGCCTTTACGTGCAGATGTACCCTTGTGCGGACGGTGGCTGCGAGCTGTTTATTTCCAAGCCGGACGAGGAAGAGGATGCAATCGAAACAACGCAAAGTCAGCACCCGTCTCCTCCCGCGCAAGTACCGCCCTTATTGCAAAATCGCGCGTTGCGCACAACAGAAAGGCACGGACGAGATATGTGTGCTTATTCGTTTTCCAATCTCAAAGATCTCATCAGCGTATGCAAGCGACTCTTCTCGGTAGGCTTTCCGGGAAAAAGCACGCTCTATGCAGATCAGAAGCAGACCTACTATCTGATTTTGCGAGATTTTTCCACACCATCCCTGTATTCTCCCGATGAATACTGCTTTCTTTGTGAGTACGGAGTGAGGGAGAACGCAAGAAGCATTCAGACTTATATCAGTGAATACGGAATGCTGATCTGCAAGGATAACGCCGTGCAGATGATGTCACAACTATAATTTTTGACAAACTCTTGCATTCCTTGCGCGTATTTGGTATAATGATAGCATGAAAGCGAGGTGCTACCATTGACCTGGGATCAACTTTACGAGTCTTGTGCTGCTTGCGAGAAATGCGAGCTTGCCAAAACGAGAACCAATTGCGTGTTTGGAACGGGAAACCGTGAAGCAGACATTCTTTTCGTGGGCGAAGCCCCCGGAGAGCAGGAGGATCTTTCCGGAACTCCCTTTGTGGGCAGAGCCGGTCAACTGCTTGATAAATATCTGTACGCCGTGGATATTGCGCGCGAGGACGTGTATATTGCAAATATCTTGAAGTGCCGTCCGCCCAAGAATCGCGATCCGCTGCCCGCAGAGGAAGACGCATGCTTTGACTATCTGCGCGAGCAGGTTCGTCTGATCAAGCCCAAGATCATTGTTTGTCTTGGCAGAATTGCAGCCATGCGACTGATCAAGCCCGACTTCAAGATCTCCAAGGAGCACGGAGTATGGTTTGAAAAAGGCAAATTCGTCATGACAGCGGTGTACCACCCCGCAGCACTTTTGCGAGACCCGCGCCGTAAGGAAGAAATGCTTGCGGATATGCAGGAAATCAAAAAGAAGCTGGATAGCTTGAAATAAGGACCAAGCGTATGAAATTTGACTTCACTTCTCTGCTCGTCGTCATCATCGTCATGTTTTTGATGATGGTCGTGGGCTTTTTCTGCCGCAAGATCGGCTGGATCGACGACGCAGCCTCCAAAAGACTCTCCACGCTGATCATCAAGGTCGGACAGCCCATGATGATCATTGACGCGCTTGTCAACGTGGAATATACCAATGAAAATTTGAAGCAAGGGCTTCTGATCCTTGCTATCGGATTCTTTTTGCACTTTCTTATGGCGCTGCTGGCATTCCCGCTTTGCCTGCCGTACAAGGATCTCAATGAACGCAAAATCACCGAATTTTCGCTCATTTTTACCAACTGCGGATTTATCGGACTTCCCATTCTGGGTGCGCTGTTTGGTGATATCGGCAAATTCTACGGCGCATTTTATCTGATCAGCTTCAACATCTTTATGTATATCTGGGGGCTGATGATCCTTGGGCGCAAAAGAGACGACATTCGCATGACTCCCAAAAAGGCACTTGTCAACTTTGGTTCGATCCCTTGTGCGATCGGCGTGGTGCTGTATCTGGCGCGCAATCCCGTGCTGGGCAACCCTTTGATCGGGACTGTGATTGACGACGCGTTTTTAATGCTATTTGCCAAGCTTGCCGCTCTGTGCCTGCCCATCTCGGTGCTGATTACGGGTGCTTTGCTGGCAACAAGATCCCCTAGGCAGCTTTTCTGCTCGGGCAAGATCTATCTGTTCTCGTTGCTCAAGCTGATACTGATCCCCGCTTTGGTATTCGTGATCTGCAGGCTGCTCGGATTTTCGCACGACATCATCATGTTTTCCACCGCCGTCACGGCTCTGCCCACGGCCTCCATCATTTCCATGTTTTCCGAGACCTACGATATCTCCCCCGGCTACGCCTCACAGACCGTGGGTGTATCCAGCATGCTTTGCCTTATCACGTTGCCGCTTGTGTTGACGCTGGCAGATAAGGTGCTGCAGTTCTGGTAAACAAATAAAGCAGACGAAATTTCTTTCGTCTGCTTTATTTTTTGATTAGTATTCTGCGTTGCCGACCGTTCTGGGATAAGGAATGACATCACGGATGTTGGAAACACCGGTCAGGTACATGATAATACGTTCAAAGCCCAGACCGTAGCCCGCGTGCTTGGTGCCGCCGTACTTGCGCAAGTTGACGTACCACCAGTAATCCTCGGGATCCAGGTTGCACTCAGCCATTCTTTGGAGCAGCACGTCAAGTCTCTCTTCTCTCTGGCTACCGCCAATGATCTCGCCAACGCCGGGAACCAGCAGGTCCATAGCGGCAACCGTCTTGCCGTCGTCGTTGAGTCTCATATAGAAGGATTTAATCTCCTTGGGATAGTCGGTGACGAATACGGGACAGCCGTAAACCTGCTCGGTCAAGTATCTTTCGTGCTCGGTCTGCAAATCGCAGCCCCATGCAACGGGATACTTGAAGTCTGCACCCGACTTGGAAAGCAGCTCAACTGCCTCTGTGTAGGTCACTCTCTTATACTCGCTCTGCGCCAGCGTGTTGAGTCTTTCCAGCAGAGACTTGTCCACAAAGCTGTTGAAGAAGGACAGCTCGCGTTCGCAGTTCTTCAGCACGTGCTTGATGATATACTGGATCATATCCCATGCAAGCTGCATATCGTCGTTCAAATCAGCAAAAGCGATCTCCGGCTCGATCATCCAGAACTCTGCTGCGTGACGCGCGGTGTTGGAATTCTCTGCACGGAAGGTGGGGCCAAAGGTATAGATGTTGCCGTACGCCATTGCGTAGGTCTCGCCCTCCAGCTGGCCGGATACGGTCAGGTTGGTGGATTTACCAAAGAAATCCTGCGACCAGTCGATCTTGCCGTCCTCGGTCATAGGAGGATTGGTCATATCCATGGTGGTCACGCGGAACATCTCGCCTGCGCCCTCGCAGTCGGAGCCGGTGATCAGAGGGGTGTGTACGTACACGAAACCGCGCTCGTGGAAGAAGGTGTGGATGGCGTAAGCAACCTCGCTGCGTACGCGGAATACGGCCGAGAACAGGTTTGTTCTGGGACGCAGATACGCCTGCTCGCGCAGATATTCTACGGTGTGACGCTTCTTCTGCAGCGGATAATCGGGTGTGGAGGTTCCTTCTACCTCAACCGAAATAGCCTTGATCTCAAAGGGCTGCTTCATCTCGGGAGTCAGCTCCACAATACCGGTGACTACCAAAGCAGCACCTACGTTCTGCTTTGCGATCTCCTGGTAGTTATCAATCTTTTCGCGCTCAAAAACGATCTGCGCGCCGGCAAAATACGAGCCGTCGTTGAGATCAATAAAGCCGAACGCCTTGCTGTCACGAATGCTTCTTGCCCAACCGCCAAGCACGACCTGCTTGCCGGAATAGGCCTGCATATCCTCATAAATGCTTCTGATCAAATCACGTTTCATGATATAACTCCTTGAAATTTTTACTGTGTAAAGCCGCCCCAATTGCCGCCAAAGCCCGGAATACTCTCACCAATCAGGTCGTCCATAAATCCGCCGTTGCCCGACATGGATTCATAAACTGCATCGTAAATCGTATCACGAAGCGTGCCGTTTGCAACTTCGTTGATTCGCTCGATAATGGCGTCTGTAATGGCTTCAGCCGTTTTGTGCGCGACGTAATCACGCAGAGATTCCACGTTGCCTCCGACGGAAGGCTCGGTGACCTGCTCTGTCGTGGGTTCTTCCGTGGCGGGCGCCTCTGTGGTTTGCTCCTCGGGAGCAGTTTCATCTGCAGCGGGCTCGCTTGTTGATTGCTCGGGAAGAGTGATTCCGGGGATCGAAGGCGTCATGCTGTTCTGAATCCAGTTCATGATCAGGCCTGTCAGAAAATCCGACGTGCCGTCGCTGCCTATGTACTGGTCCAATACCTCGCCGATGATCTTGGAATAATCATAATCCCCATTGCCAAGACCCTCGAGTGAACCGAGCAATCCTTCTACGACGCCTGCATAATCGGTGCCGCTTTCCTTGTCCGAGGTTTCGGATTCTTCGGTGGTTTGCTGTGCATTCTCAAGCGCTTCCAGAATTGAAGTTGACATATCGCTCTTGAGCTGATCAACGTCTTCCTGCGTGATCGGCTGCTCAGTTTCTACCTCGTGCTCAGTCTCGGTTTCGCTTTCGCTTTCCTTGGGGTCATTTTTATTATCGCCGTCATTGCTGCACGCAGCAATGACAGTTACCGTCATCAGCAATACAAGAAGCACAGAGATCAATTTGATATAATGTTTCATTGTGAATGCTGTTCCTTTCTGTAAAATATCGTGTTTTGGAAAACTTCTATCATTATAGCATTATTTATTTAAAATGTCAACCGTTTTGCAAAAACATCATAAAATTACCAAGGGAATGCCAAAGAATTCTCTGAAAAAGGCACACCTGCGACGGCAGGTGTGCCAATATTTATTCAACATATTCGATTTCTACGGAAAGTGCGGTACTGTCGTAAGCGGTGGTTTCTCCGGGATTGATCGCAATCCAGATCATATCGCCCTGCTTGACCGTGATTTCAATCGTATCCTGTCCAATGGTGCCGTAAGGAACGTGTACGTATCCGTACTTGTCACCCTGCGACATGGCAGTCTGCTCGTGCATAACGCGGTATCTGATGCCGTCGCTCTCGGGTGACGTCACGCTGACGTTGAAGGTATAGTGGATCTTACCGTCCGCAGGCGCTTTAAAGGCAAGCACGGTATCATACGAATCCGGATGCACGGCAGCAGCCATGATCAGCGTATAAGTTGATTTTCCCTGCCAGCGTCCGTTGGCAGCATCGTAGGTCATTTCGTACAGTTTCTCTTTTCTTGGCTGTGCGCACATGTAATACCAGCCGCCCTTGCCTTGCTCGGTGGAATATCCACCCGGGAACGAGAACACACTCTGCGGCTTGTCTACCGCAACGGCGGTCAGGTCGTTGATCACGTGAATATTGACATACTCTCCATTGGGGGCAATATTGTAATACTCGGTCATATACGCATACGGATTTCCTCTGCGCAGCATCTGGGAAAGCTTGACTTCCATTTGAATGCTGGTATCCGTAGTATCTATAACAGGGGGCGGATTGTCACCAAGCCATGTGCTTGCCAGCTGCTCCCATACCCACTTGTAGCTTTCATAATCTGCGTCGATCGACCAGTTTGCAATGCTGAGGTAGGTACAGCCGCGGGAATACGCGTCCATGCCCTGCTCAAGATACTTTTCAGGCGTCGCGCCAACCTGAAGCGGGCCGTCGATCTCCTGTGCAAGCAGTACGCTTGGAGCAAAGGTTGCATCCGCGTAGTCCATGGAAAATTCGTGCTCGGAAATAGGTCCGTCATCGATCCATACCACGTCTGCATTCTCTGCAAGGTCTCCCGCATTGAGCGTGCACCTGAGCAAGGACGCCGCATCAAAGTGGCTGCCGAACTGCAGCGCGAGCTTGGACTCGGGTGCTGCACCCTTTTGCGCAAAGGCTAACGCATCAATAAAGCCCTTGAGCTTTTGATGGCGGAACTGATACCAAAGCACGCCAAGGTTATCCGATGCGGTGCAGGAAGGCGGCTCTACCTCGGAAAAATCCGAATAGGATGTACCAAGCACCGTATTCAACGCGTCAATATCGGCATATTTTTCGCGCAGGAATGCGCAGAAGGCATTCTTTGCAAGAGCCGAATAATCGTATTCGCCTGCAGGCCAATACTCTGTTTCTGCAAACTGCGTAAATGCGGGCAGATAAAACAGGATGTCCTGCCCGTACAAGGCGTCGTAGCGCTTGACGGCATCCTCGTAAAATGCAACCGCAGCGCCGACTGCGCTCTCGGAGCAAAACGAAATCACGGTACGCATGCCGTCGATTGAGCCGCCCTGGCAAAGATTGCCCGCGGGGTCTCTTTGCATCTGATCAAGACCGATCACCTGATCATCTGCGCGGCGCGTCAGATCAATGGAAATCGCAACCTTGAGCCCCTTGGTCTTGACCACGTATTCTATCATGGGATCAAAGGGGGAGTAATCGTACTTCCCTGCAACGCTTTCTACGCGACTCCACGGAATATGGACCTTGATGGCGTTAAAGCCGGTTGCAGCAGCTGCGTCAACCGTTTTTTCGAATTGTGCCTGTGTCTGAGGCGTAAAGTTCCAAATGCGATAGATGAAATATCTTTCGCCAACCTCTCTGGGGGCTTTCACGTTGCTTTCCTCCTGTGTAGTCTCTTGAAAAGACTCCGTAGTATCTTCTATGGTCGTTTGTTCCTGCTCGGGGGGCGTTGTGGATGCTTGTGTGCTTTGCTCGGAAGGCTGATCGGGTGCAGGCGTGCACGCAACCGCTCCGAGCAAAAGCGCACCAAGCAGCAAAATACAAAGCATTCTTATGATTTGTTTACGCATATCGGCCTCCTGAAGTTTTTATCAATAGAACGTTGCAACCTCTTGTGTGGGCTTGGTGGCAAATTCGGTCTTTTCCGCGTACAGAACGGGGCCGGGTCTGCCGTAAAGCTTATGCGATTCCACTCGGATCTTTGCTGTCACGATAGTCCAATCGCGCGTTTTGAGATTGACCGCGGACGGGAAATTGCACACAAGTGCATTATATTCAATATCGTCTGCGCAGCAGGTCATGACGTGACGACCGATGATCAGCGAGGATTTGCCAAGCTTGGGATCACGTGCCACAATGCCCTTGAAGCGCACGGTTTTGCCGTGATACTTGTCGGTTTCCTCGGCAAGGTCGCGATACCAGATCGCGTAGTCCTCGTCTTTGATATCAATGATGGGTGCATCAATATCAAAGGGCAACGGATCCTCGATCTCGTCGTATTCCACATGTCCGTCGGGATAATCGTAGGTGATCGATGCGCGGATGCTGACGCTGCGCACCACGCGGTGAATCTCTTCCTTGTCAATGACCTCGGGCGTGCGGTTCAGCACAATCATTTCGCAATCCTGCAGCTTATCCACCATGAGCTGGCGCATATTTGCATTATAGGTCAGAAAGGTGTTTGCATCCGCGAACATCATGTTCTGGAAGATAAACCAATCTGCAGGCAGCGCCTCGTACAGCTTTGAGAGCAGCCACATGCCGTTATATTCAATGATCACGCGGTCAATCTTGTGCTTTTTATAAAGCAACGTCAGATAGTCGCGGTTGAGATCTTCGGGATCGTCGATCAGCTCAAGGTAGCAGTTCTTGCCCCAAAAGCGATCGATCTCCAGCTCTTCCTCACCTTCCTCGCACAGAATGATCAGTGTCTTTTCTCCGGAATTGAAGCGTTGATCCTCCATGGATTCCTGAATGATGTGCGTCTTACCGCCTTCAAGAAAACCGGTAAACAAATATACTGGAATCTTTTTTGCCATATCAGCCCTCCGAACGCTTAAGCTCTACGCCAAGCAGATTGCCGATAGCTTCAATGTCAAGTCGCGAGCCGATCACGCAAAGGCGGCCGATGATGCCGGCAGCACCCGTACGGATATCGGGCTCACCGGGCACGTAGTCAAAGTGGATCCAGCTACCGTCGTCGCCTGCAACAATGCCCTTGGCACGCAGCACAATACCGTATTTGCCCTCGTCGCAAAGCTCTTCAAGTTGCTCTGCGAGCTTTTGCGCGTTGAACTTTGCCGTGGTTTCGGCACCCGCGCTGACAAACACCTCGTCAGCGTGGTGATGGTGGTGATGCCCGCCGCAACCGCAGCTGCAGCCTTCTTCATGATCGTGATGCTCGTGATGGTGATGATGCTCATGCTCATGCTCGTGCTCATGATCGTGGCAGCCGCATTCGCAATGCTCGTCGTGATCGTGATGGTGATGATGCTCATGCTCGTGATCGTGGCAGCCGCAATCGCAATCCTCATCATGGTGATGATGGTGGTGATGCCCGTGTTCGTGATGCGCGTTCGCCAGTCTTTCAAGCTCGGCTTCAAGGGTGTCCTTGCGCTCCATAGCCTCCAGCAGCTGCTCTGCGCTCAAATCGTCCCAATCGGTGGTGACAATGGTGGCGGTTTGGTTATGCTGGCGCAGCATGGAAACGCAATCCGCGATCTTTTTCTCGCTTGCCGCGCCTGTATGCGAGAGCACGATGCAGCCTGCATTTGCAACCTGATCGTTGAAAAACTCGCCAAAGTTCTTCATATACATCTTGCACTTGCCTGCATCCACCACGGTGGTGAACGCGTTGAGCTCTGCACCCTCGATTTCCAGATTCTGCACCGCTCTGATTACGTCAGACAGCTTGCCGACACCCGAGGGCTCGATCAGAATTCTGTCGGGAGCGTACTGCTCCAGCACCTGTGTCAAAGCCTTGCCGAAATCACCAACCAGCGAGCAGCAGATGCAGCCCGAATTCATTTCATTGATCTGAATGCCGGCCTCTGCCAGAAATCCGCCGTCAATGCCGATCTCACCGAATTCGTTCTCAATCAGCACCAGCTTTTCACCCTTGTAGGCCTCCTCAATCATTTTTTTGATCAGCGTGGTCTTACCCGCACCCAGAAAGCCTGAAAAAATATCAATCTTGGTCATACTTCTACCTTCTTAGTTCTTATTCTTAGTGCCTCTGTAAACGTAGTTGAGTCTGCCCAGAGGTGCGGCATCACCCTTATCGTAAAAGTCTTCAATGCTCGTCAGCTCCTCGGTGCTGTCGGCTGCCTTGAACCAAACCGTGAAATCATCGCGGTCAAGCCCAAGCACCGCGCGAGGTGCGATCACCAGCAGCATATTGCCCGAGCATCTGTAAACCACGTCACCGAAATCTGCAGCGCGCAGACCGTCCACAATCACGGCCACGGTGCTCTTGTGATCGTTGTACGGCTTGTTATTGAGCACGTACTGATACTCCTTACCGCCGTCGGTATTGAGGTAGATCTTCATCCAGCTTCCCTGTCCGTCCCAAGGCTTGATCTCATCCTTGGTCACAATGCCGAAATAGATAAAATCGTCGTCATGGCTGACTGTCATACCCGTAATGGCGTTGCGCTGGGTGCGGTTTTCATACACCGTGCCGGAGCCTTGCGCGCATCTTGCAAAGTCGCCGTCAGAGAAATTATGGTACTCCGCCCAGACCTCCTCGGCCTCATCCTGCTCGGAATCGTTGTAATAATCGACCGGCGCAAGCTCGGCAAAGGTGTCGTAGTCGTCCACGCCCTTGTACTTACGGACGTAGTCCACCAGCTGCATGAAATAATTGTCAAAATATCCTCCGCGCATCATTTCAATATCGCGGCTGTATTCATAGTTTGCGCAATCCACGAACATGATAGGACGCTCGGGAATGCCCTGCCAATGGCCTGCGATCCATTCGTTCCAGCCCGTGACAAGCACGATGGGCGGATCGGTCTCGATGGCGCGCTCAAACTGCTCGGCGAAATTGTAGCCGTGCAGGTAGGCATCCGGATCAGGATCGTTATGCATATCGTGGAAGCCGCGGCCGTTGTTATCGGTCTCGCCATACATCACCGAGTCGCCAAAGCGCAGCTGCGGATGCTGGGCAACAGAGACGTTGATCACCTCGTCCTCACCCTTCAGATTTGCAAACACGCGCTGCGGACGGGTAAAGTCCATCCAAGGCCAGCCGCCAAGTTTATCGGGCTCGTTGGGCCATTGAGACATTTTAATATTGAAGAATTCTCTGCACTCGGGCGAGCATTCCTCCTCAACCGCGATGATAACGGGCTTGCCTTCAAAATAGAACCAAGTGTCCGGGCAATACTTTGCCGCGTAAATCTTGTCGTAAATCTCCTGTACCGTCTTGCCCGAATGAGTGTTGGTATAGAACATGACCTTGGGGATCTTCCAACCGTCTTGAGCATATTCGTCCAGCACGCGCATGACAAGCTTGACGTTATGCTCGTAGATGCAGGCGTTTGTGGTATCAAAGAATAAAAAGTCAACGTCCGCCTGAATCAGCAGCTTCATGTGGCGGCGCACTACCCATTCGTCGTCTGAATAATAGTAGCCATAGAAGGGCTCTCCCCAATGGTGATAGGTGCCGATACCGCCCCAGTAATCCGCATCCGGATGCTGTCCCGCGTCAGGATGCTCGGCTGTGATCTTGGAGATATCGTAAGGCTTATGTCTGCCGTGCTCGCCAAGCCACAGAAAATAAAACATACCAACAAGGCGGTTTTCTCTGCGTGCCGGAGCATTTTCTCGGTCAGCGGTTTTTCTGTCCAAAGCATCTGTGGCCATCAAAGGGCCGTTTGCATAATTCTTATATTGCTTCATGGAATTCTCCTTTACTCAATATAGGACGTAACGACGATATCCGCTCCCGTGTCAAGAATATTGGCTACGACAACGTCACCCTGACGCATGTCATTCTTGATGCGAAGTGCGTTGATCTGCTTCATCGCGTCAAACAAAAGCTCTTTCGGAATTGCCTTATTGGATTTCACAGCCACCACCTCACCGCTCTCGGTCATAACCGTGGTGGTCAAAGTTCTTGTGGGGCAAGTACACTCGGCAACAGCGTAATCGTTGCCTCTCTTGCAAGCGTTGCCTTTGACAGACAAAACGGTTTTGCCCTCGTATTCCACGGTCATCTGACAACCGCGAGGACATATAATACAAGTCATTTCTCTTACGTTTGCCACGACTTAAACCTCCAATCCGATGCTGATCTCGCCCGTGCCGATCTCAGCCAGCACCTGCGCGTCGAGCTTAACGGTCTCCATCTCACCCGGGGCAAGCTTGATCTTTTTCTTACTTGAAATGATGCGGTCGCCGCATCTGACCACGATCTTTTTATCGCGGAACACGTCGGATACGCGGAAATATACTACGGTATCCGTTGCCTGCGTGATGCGCTGCGGCACGGTATAGCGCACGCCCGATACGGGCTTTACGGTGATATCCACGCGCTCGCTCTGAATGCCTGCCAGATAATCTGCGGCGGCACAGCCCGCAATCTCGGCCTCGTCGGACACATAGTCCACAAGATCGTGCACGTGCAGTACGTTGCCGCATGCAAACACCCCGGGAACCGAGGTTTGTCTGTTCTGGTCGGTCAAAGCACCGCCCGTGATGCGGTCCATATCAATGCCCGCGCCCTTGGTCAGCTCGTTTTCGGGAAGCAGACCGCAGGAAAGCAGCAGCGTGTCGCACGCGATATACTGCTCGGTCTCCTTGATGGGTCTGCGCTGCTCGTCCACCTTGGCAATGGTCACGCCCGTGACTCTTTCCTTGCCGTGGATCTGCACGACAGTATGAGAAAGCAGCAGCGGAATGCCGAAATCGTTGAGGCATTGCTCAATATTTCTTGCAAGTCCGCCAGAATAAGGCATCAGCTCGCAAACTGCCTTGACCTTGGCACCCTCCAGCGTCATGCGGCGCGCCATGATCAGGCCAATATCGCCCGAGCCGAGGATGACAACCTCTTTACCGGGCATGTAGCCCTTGATGTTGACGTATTTCTGTGCCGTGCCCGCGGTATAAATACCGGACGGACGCGAGCCTGCAATACCCAGCGC
>JAZNYL010000091.1:0-30901 GCA_045594445.1 Eubacteriales bacterium | reverse complement strand
CAAGGGCATAGCTGGGTAGCCGCGTGCGGTTTTGATAAACGCTGAAGGCATCTAAGCGTGAAACATGCTTCAAGATTAGATATCCCTCCAACCTTTGAGTTGGTAAGGTCACTTGCAGACTACAAGTTTGATAGGTCAGAGGTGTAAGTGCAGTAATGCATTCAGCCGACTGATACTAATAGACCGAGGGCTTGAACCTCCTATGGTTCAAGTTTTAAGTATTACTTGAGTTTCATTTTCTATTCAAACCTTATTCGAGCTTGTCAATGATAGAATATTGAAGATTCCGGTACGGCGAGAGCCGTCCTTTTTTAATTCTTTTGAAAAATACCGCCGAGAGTGACCGTTGGGTTGCTCACGGCGGTTTTGCTATAGACGAATAAAAAAATTTATGTTATAATATTAGCAAAAAAGATTAACCAAATCATTTTTCTTTCACTATTAAGGCAGAAGCTTCTAAAAAACAATAAGGAGGTGAGCAAATGAATGAAAATGAAATGCACGATAAGATAGAAGAAGTCTCCAAAACGGTTTTCTCCTTCTGTATGGCAAAAACATCTACACGGCAAGAAGCAGAAGACTTGTCGCAAGAAATTTTGTATGAGTTGATAAGGTCGGCAGAAAACATACGCGATGATAAGGCGTTTTATGCTTTCATGTGGGGCGTTGCTGGAAACGTTTATAAGCAGTGGTACAGAAAGAAAATCAAAAATAGCACATACGAATTGAACGAAGAGATTCCTTCAGACGAAGCATTCACAGAAGATGATGGCAATGACATATATCTTCTTCGTCGTGAATTGACTTTGCTATCCGAAAAATATCGTAAAGCAACGATTTTGTATTACATTGACGGATATTCTTGTTCAGAAATTTCATCTTCACTTGCCATTTCCGAAAGCATGGTGAAATACCTGCTTTTCAAATCACGAAAAATATTGAAAGAAGGAATGAGTATGGAAAGAAATCTTGGAGAACTCAGTTACAATCCCAAAACGCTGATCCCGATGTATAGTGGTGAAGGCCCAAATCAATTCTGGCAGTTTATGCAGAGCAGGATCAAGCAGAACATTGTCAGTGCTTGCTACAATGATTCACTTACAGCCCAGCAAATCAGTCTTGAAACCGGTATTCCTTTGCCGTATCTGGATGACGAAATTAAAGCACTTGAAGAAAAACGAATCATCATCAGAGAAGGAAATCATTATAAAGCCAATGTCATGGTGATTACATCGGAATTTACAGATGAGATTGACCGCGCTGTTGCAAAATATCACGAAAAGATTACTGATGAGATAGAATTGTTTATCAAAGACAAGATGGCATGGTATAAAAAAATCGGATTTAACGGTTCCGATTTTTCGGAGAATAGCTTGCGTTGGCAATTGTCTGCAATATTGTTCAGAATTATTTTCAGCAAAAATTCATTGTTGAATGAGATAATGCCCAAAACCGGTTGGGGGGAACGTGCGTATATTTGGTTTGTTGAAAAGATGAATACCAATCCCACTTTTAGCTATTGCGATCAGGACAGTAAAAATGGAGACCGAATGTATTTCTTTGATTATTGGAACAACGGTAACGAAAAAGGAAATCATCGGGATTTTTATAGAAACGAGCGATATATCAATATTTTCTGCGATATTTGCCGAGGCGAACATGCGAATTTCAGCGAATACGATCTTGAAGTTGTCGCGGAAATGATCAAGAAGGGTTATGTGGTTAAGACAAATGATGTCTTCCGATCCACTGTTCCGGTTTATTCGGCAGAACAGTTCGCTAAGATTGAAGATGTTGCGGAACAGTTTGTGTCCGATAAGCTGTCTGAAATCATTAGAGAAATGGATGATACAACCGCCCGTATCATGAACTCACATACTCCCAAGCATTTGCAGGATCAAGTAAACGGCATTGCTTCGACTGACAAATTCAGAAATGCAGTATGCTTTCCGGCAGCGATACTCATTAACAGAGCATTTTTGAGTACCGCATGGCATCCGCTTGAAATGCCTACGACATACGTAGTTTTGAAATAATCCTTATACCGCCGAGAGTGACCGTTGGGTCGCTCCCGGCGGTTTTGCTATGGACGAATTTGAAAATTCATGATATAATTTAATAAATCAATGCACCCAAATTCAAAAATGCCACACTATATGTATGAAAGGAGGCGAGGAAATGCAAGAAACGAACGAAATGCGTGATCGGCTTATGGGTGAATTTGCCGAGCAATATATGGAAAAGCTGTTTTACTTCTGCTTAAAAAAGACGGGAAGTCAAATAGAAGCCGAGGATCTGACGCAGGATATCGCGCTGCAGGTCATAACGGCTTTGCATAAAGGCACGATCCCAAATAGCTTTTCGGCATGGGTATGGCAGATCGCGCGCAATCGTTATTCGGTATGGGCAAAGGAAAGGCATGATCGAAACGAGTCGGTAACCGGTTCCGATATCGGCGATTATGAGATAGTGGACGAGAGCGGAAATATCCTTGATGAAATGATGCATGCGGAGCAGATGGCTCTGCTTCGGCGCGAGCTGGCGTTCATTAAAAGTGATTATCGCAACATCGTCGTTGCCTATTACATCGAAAACAAAAGCGTTCGTGAAATTGCAGAATCGCTCGCGCTCTCTACTAACACGGTCAAGTCTCGGCTTCTCCGTGCAAGACAAATTTTGAAAGAAGGTATGGATATGGCAAGAGAATTTGGGAAACGAAGTTATGATCCTCAAAAAATCAGTTATAACAATATTTGCACACGTCCCGGAGAGCTTGGTCAGCCTTGGACACTCATGGACTCCAAATTGAACCAAAACATTTTTCTTTCGTGTTATGATAACCCGATGACCGCGGAAGAACTCGCTATTGAGATAGGGGTTGCTTTGCCGTACATGGAAGATTCCGTAAAATATTTGACAGAACAAACACTGCTCCACAAAAATGCTGATAAGTATGAAACTGCTTTTCCGATCATTGGCAAAGAAGCGATTCATAATATTCATATTTATTACGAAGAAGCTATTCCAAAATTGATCGCATTGATTACTGAGAATATTGATCGTTTGATGGATCAATACAAGGAAGCGGGCCTTTCCTATTACGGTCCGTATCAAAACTATGAGGAAGCCAAATGGATGCTTCTGCCAAGTTTTTATAAAAGTTTGTATGAGCTTTGCGGAAGTTCTCCCAAAATCAAGCTTGGTAATTCTAAAAGGCAGGACGGTGGAGTTTGGGACGTTCTCGCATTCGAAGCTTGTGATTTTACTCCCGATGGCGTAGGGTTTCATTGTCAAACTAATGGTTTTGTGCATTACCGTTTTTCGTATGAAGGGATACATTTCAGAACCCCTCCGAACCTATCAGAAGAGGAGACTTATGAATTATTATTGCTGGTGAAAAATAAAGCACCTAAACAAATTGCTGTTGCTGAAAGATTGGTTGCATACGGATATGCAGAAGAATTGGACGGAAAATATTTTCCCAGGGTATCTGTGATCAGTGAGCGTACCTGTCGTTCGTTTGTGAAATTTTGCAATAAGAAAAAACATAGCACAGATTTTATTGAGCACAGCCAAAGAAGAGGAGAAATTCATTCCGAAATTATGAAGCTGTTGGATGATATGAACCAAACGGTTTGGAATATTCTATACGACGATCTCCCTGAAAGTATACGCAATCAAACTGCAATGGTGGACGCTATATTGGAATCTATTTGTACCGCATCTCATACACTCGGTTATCTTGTGAAGCACTCACTTGCGAGTGGTTGGCTGAAATATGACGAATCAACATCTGCTTCTGTAGGCGCATATTTCTATATGCGGTAAGAATAGTTTGAAAAATAATACCGCCGAGAGTGACCGTTTGGTCGCTCTCGGCGGTTTTGTTTGAAAATCGATAGATAGTCAGGTTCGATTTTCATATCTATAGACAAATTTAAAAAAACATGCTATAATTTTTCCAAAACCACCAACCTTTTTTCAAATCCGTGTCTATATGGGTGAAAGCTTTCAACGAGGAGAAAACAAGTGAGACGACAAGATGCCGAGAATATTATCACAGAATACTTAAAGCCCATCTTCGGCTTTGCGCTCAAGCGTTGCAAGAGCACGCAGGACGCGGAGGATCTTTCGCAGGAGATCGTGCTCAAGGCCTTTCGCGCGCTGCTTGCCAAGGACGACGTCGGCGACGCGGGCAATTTTATCTGGACGATTGCCCACAATGCGCTGTGCAACTATTATCGCGACAGCGCAGCGAGCGTGATCGGCGTTCCGATCGATGAATTTGCCGAAATTCTGGCCGATCCCGACGCGGAGTACGACCCGGAAGGGAACGCACAGGCGATCAAGCGCTTGCAGCGAGAGATCGCGTATCTGTCGCGCTTGCAGCGGCGCATTGTGATTATGTATTACTTTGAAAACCGCAAGCAGGTTGATATTGCAAGCGAACTGGGGATTCCTGTCGGCACGGTCAAATGGCACTTGTTTGAAGCCAAAAAAGAACTGAAAAGAGGTATGGATACCATGAGAAAAACAAGTGATTTGAAATTCAATCCGATCAAATTCCATGCATATGGGATCAACGGCTCGGTCGGCAGCAGAAATCCCGACGAATTTTTCCGATCAAGCCTGCCGCAGAATATTTGCTACGCAGTCAGAAACGTTGCCAAAACAGTCAACGAGATCGCAGATGATTTGGGTGTATCACCCGTTTATGTGGAAACAGAGGTGGACGTTTTAGAGGAATACGGCTTTTTGATCAAGCAAAAGGACAAGTATCTGATCAATTTCTGCATCAACGAACCTACGGCAGAGCTGCTGACCATGCAGAACGACATGTATAAAAAGGCAGCCGAGCTGTTTGCAAACGACTTGTTTGACGAGCTGATGCGCTGTGGAATTCTGGACGACGAGCGTATTTTCTGCAACCACACGCAGCCGGATGCAAGCGGTGACCGGTACACAAGAGACAAGAATTTCCTTTTGTGGTCTCTGATTCCGTATATTGCCGCCTGGTCGGGCGAGTCTTTGATGGATAAGAAAATTAGCTTTGAGGAGGTTGCTACCATCCGTCCCGACGGTGGGCATAATATCTTTCATGCAACCGTTGTGGACGACGATATGGTGTTGCCCGAGGACAACGTGTACATGAAGAAATGGTGTGGCCCTATGTGGAACGAGTATGACGGTCGCATTTTGTGGCAGATCGACAGCGAATGGTCGGACAGAGGCGATTATAAAGGATATTTCGTGTATGCGGACGACGCCAAGCGCGTGCTTTCGCTCTACGATCACGAAAAGGAAAATCTGCTTTCCAAGGATGACTACGCATGGCTTTCCGAGCGCGGTTACATCAAGACCTGGGGCGATTACGACGGCTGCTTCAAGACCGCGTGGAAGCTTGTTGTGCTGACCGATAAGGACGTACAGCGCGAGCTGCTTGCCATCGGTGAGCGCATCAAGATCAAGTACAAGGCGCAATTTGACGCGCTCAAGGCACCTTATGCCAAGGCCGTGATCGCAACCGTGCCCGCGCATCTGCAGAAGATCAAGGAGTACGAGCTGCAGTACGTATTCCACTCGGACGGCTGGTTTTTGCTGCATTGTATCGTGACGCTGCTGAGTAACGGCAAGCTGAAGCTGCCCACAAAGGAGCAGAGAAAGGCTCTGACGACCATGATCATCCCTGCATAAGCTTTGTGCATACAGGCCTTGAAATTTCGCCCGTGCGCGCAGCGACTTATGAAAGCACGGGAATGCCTCTTGGCAGGCTCGTGCTCCCCAGAACGCGAAATTTCGGGCGATATTGCCCTTGGCAACTGCGATCAAGTAAATAGAAGTCCCGCAAGCCGTTGATTTGGTTTGCGGGATTTCCTTTATGCATGAAACCCCTTTGCGTTGCATACATACATAACAAGTAGTTTGTCCGCGGAGGTGTATATGAAAAAGAATCTTACGTTAATGCCGGCCTTGTTTTTACTCAGCACCTTGCTGATCGGTGTGCTTTCGATCGGGCTTTTTCTTCTGTCGGGAGGACAGGCAGAGACAATTCCTGCACCACCTGAGCAAACCGAGCAGACCACAGATCCACCCGCACAGGTGGATGGGGTGGTGATTCTGGATGCGGGGCACGGGGGAGAAGACGGTGGCGCGGTGGGCGTGACCGGGCTTTTGGAAAAGGAGCTCAATCTGGATCTTGCCAAGCGCGTAGCGGCCTTGCTTGAGCAGCATGGTGTCAAGGTCATCATGACGCGCACCGAGGACGTACTGCTTTACGATCGGAACACCAATTACGAGGGTAGAAAAAAGGCCTTGGATCTTGCGGCGAGACAGGCAATCGGAGATGCCAATCCCGAAGCGATTTTCGTCAGCATTCACGCCAACACCTTTTCGCAGCCGCAATATCACGGTCTGCAGATCTGGTACGGTGCCAATCATGCAAGCAGCGCGGCCTTGGCAGAGCAGATTCGCCTTGAGGTGGTGGGCACGTTGCAGCCGGATAATCACAGGCAGAGCAAGCAGGGCGGCAGCAATATTTATCTGTTGTATCACCTGAATAACCCCGCTGTGCTGGTGGAATGCGGCTTTCTTTCAAACCCGGGCGAATGTAAGTCCTTGGAGGATGAAGCCTACCGTCAGGAGCTTGCGCTTGCACTTTACCGTGGTATTTTGGCATATTATGAGAGTGATGCCACGTAAAGGAGGATGGATATGACACGAATTTGTGTTGCCGGTGGAGACGAGAGAATGGAATATGCCGCCAACGCCTTAAAAAAGGCGGGATACGAGGTGGTAAGAGACCCCGATACGCAGGATTATGATGCGTTGGTGCTGCCCGTGCGAAGCAACGGAATAACCCCCGACGGCATACAGGCTGCCCGCGACTGCGGGGGATGCGTGATTGGCGGCATGCTGCCGATACACGGAGACGGATGCTTTGATTACATGAAGGACGAGGCGTTCTTATACGAAAACGCCCGCATCACGGCCGAGGGTGCTTTGGTGCTGCTGGGAGAACGGCTGAGGGGAACGCTGTACGGTGCGGACGTGGGAATTCTGGGCATGGGCAGGATCGCCGAGTGTCTTTGCCGTATGCTTTGCGCGCTTGGCGTGCGCACTACGGTGTATGCGCGACGCCCCGAGGCGCTGATACGCGCGCGGGCGATGGGAGCAAAGACGGTTCGCTTTTGCGATCAGCTGCCGCAGTGCGTTACCGCGCATGACGCGATATGCAATACCGTTCCGTTTATGCTGATGGATGCGTCGCTTTTGTCGCATGTGAGGCGCGACGCGCTGCTTTTGGAGCTTGCAAGCGCACCCGGCGGTTTTGATCTGATGGCAGTGCAAAGAGGCGGCCTTTGCTACGTAGGCGGGCAAGGATTGCCCGGAAAGTATGCACCGCGTGCGGCAGGCGAGCTGATTGCAGACTATACCGTACGCGTACTCAATGGGGAGGTGTTACGGTGAGCGAGATCAGACAAACCATCGGCTTTGCCATGTGCGGTTCGTTTTGCACGCACAAGGCGGCACTTGAGCAAATGGATGCCTTGCTGCAAAGGGGCTACGACATCGTGCCCATCATGAGCGAGAGAGTATGGGAGACCGACACGCGCTTTGGCACGGCGCGCGCCTTGTGTCGGAGCGTGGAGGCCAAATGCGGCAAGGAGATCGTGCACACCATACCCGAGGCCGAGCCATTTGGGCCTGCGCGTCCGCTCTCTGCCTTGGTGATCTGCCCCTGTACGGGGAATACGCTTGCCAAGCTGGCGGCAGGCGTTACCGATTCTGCCGTGTGCATGGCAGCCAAGGCGCACCTGCGCTCGGATCGCCCTCTGCTGCTGGCGCTGGCGTCCAACGACGCCATGTCGGCCAATCTGCAAAATATAGCCACGCTGCTCAACAGAAAGAACGTGTATTTCGTGCCCGTGCGGCAGGATGATCCCACCAGCAAGCCGCATTCCTTGGTCGCGGAGTTTTCCTTGGTGCCGCAAGCCTTGGAGCAGGCGCTTGCAGGCAGGCAGATGCGCAAGCTGTTTTTATAATATCAAGGAGCGGTCACAATCTGTCGAACGGTTGTTATGGGAATATTTACAAATTGGTCTTGCTTTAGGAACAAAAATGCGGTATGATAAAGTAGAATTCTTGTGGGAGGTGCGCCGTGTTTGGCTATATTCAGATTCTTGAGCCCGAGCTGAAAATCCGCGAATATGCTTGCTATCGCGGTGCATATTGCGGTCTTTGCCGTCAGATGGGCAAGTGCACGGGGCAATGCTCCCGCCTGACCTTGCGATACGACGCGGCAGCCATGGTGCTTTTGCGCATGGCGGTGCGCGGAACGACTCCCGAATTTACAAAAAAGCGTTGCTTTTTGCATCCGCTGACCAAAGCCGACGTGCTGATGCCTTGTGAGGAAACCGAGACCGTTTCCTGCATCATGGCAGCGCTTGCGTATCATAAATGCAAGGACGATATCGCGGACGAGCGCGGATGGGCACGCCTGCGCGCACGCATTGCGCTGCCGTATTTTGCCTACGTGCGCCGTCGCGCCAAACGACGCGCGCCGGAGATCGACCGCATCGCTGAAGATGGTATGCGAGCCTTCAGCAAGGCCGAGAAAGAGGCGAACTGCTCTGCGGATATCCCCGCCAATGCGTTTGGCGCTTTGATGGGAGATTTGCTGTCCTGGGGCACGATGGGGCAGGAGCACGCGATTTTACATGAGCTTGGCAGCAGCATGGGCAGATGGGTATTCTTACTGGATGCCGCCGAGGATTACGCCAAGGATGTGCAAAAGGGAAGGTACAACGCGCTGCACGCACTGTACGGTGAGCGTGAGATGACCGAAGACATGCGCAAAACGCTGGAGACCATGCTCTCGGTCGAGCTTACAGACGCGGTGGCGGCGGCTGATCTGATCGACTTTGACGGTCGCGACGATCTGCAGGCTGTGATCTATAATATTTTGTGCCTCGGAATGCCCGCGCAGGCAAGAGCGGTGCTGTTTTGCGGGGAGAAGTGTCAGAATTGTAAAAGCAAAGGAGAGCGCGGAGCATGAATGATCCGTATAAGATCCTCGGTGTCAGTCCGGATGCCGATGAGGACGAGATAAAAAAAGCCTACCGCGCGCTGGCGCGGAAATACCATCCCGACAGATATGCGGGAAAGCCCGAGCTGCAGGCAAGCGCGGAGCAGAAAATGAAGGAGATCAACGCAGCATACGAGGAAGTGCAGGCCATTCGCAGCGGCAAAAAGCAAAGCGGCGGCCAATCGTATGGCTACGGCGGATTCCACGCGCAGGGAAGTCCCACGGGCGATGCGCTGTATACCGATATCCGTCATTTGATCAACAACGGCGCCATTGAGCGCGCACATACGCTGCTTCAGTCTGTTCCCGAGCAAAAGCGCGGCGGGGAATGGCATTTTTTGATCGGCTGCGTGTACGTGCGCCTTGGGCGTCGCGTGGACGCGTGTCGCGAGTTTGATATAGCCTGCGGGATGGAGCCGCATAATGCCGAATACCGCGCGGCAAGAGACCGCTTTGATCAGACCGCCAACGCATTCGGCAGGCAGACCACGAGCGTAAACACCGGTTGTAATTGCTGCCATATCTGCACGGCGCTGGCCTGTGCCAATTTGTGCTGCGGCTGTATGCGACGGGGGATGTGATGAAAAAAACGACCTCCACCATTCAAAAAACCAAGCGCCTGACCGTCAGCGCGTTGCTTTGCGCGCTTGGAGCGGTGCTTTTATGCGCAGGACGGCTGTTTGACGGAACGATGGATCTCTCCATGGCTGCGCTTGCGTCGCTGATCGCAGTGTGGGCGGCCGAGGAGCTTGGTGGCTATTATCCTTGGTTGATCTGGCTTGTAACCTCGGTGCTTGCCTTGATCATCATGCCGTACAATTCGGCGGCTTGGGAATATTTGCTGTTTGCAGGCGTGTATCCCATGCTCCGCGTGCTATTGGAAAAAGTTCCGTTGGTTGCGCGTGTGCTGATCAAGCAGGTGCTGTTCAATGCGGTCATCGCGCTTGGCGTGCTGGTGCTCTGGCAGCTGCTGTTTCCCACGGCGCAAAGCTATCCTGCCGCTCTTGGACTGTTCCTTGGCGGAGAAGGGGCGCATTGGGGATTCTCGGTGGCCGTAGGCATCACGGCAAACCTGGCGTTCGTGCTGTATGATTTCGTGATTGGCAGATTTATCAAGGCCTATCGCATCAGATTGCGCGACAAATTCAAGTTTTTACAAATGAAATAACAGGATGGGCGAGGATTGCATAAACGATCCTCGCCCACAGCATTATTTGAAAAATTTAATCAACTAAAGCAAATTTTTCTTGCATTCATGCGTTACATATGTTATACTGGAAGTAACATAATATTGAAAGAAGGCGATTGCTTTGAAGCAAAACAAATTCACAAGTACCGTCAAGCAGTATGCGCACAGGTATTTCATCAAGGCAATGGGTGCTATGGCGCTCGGACTCTTTGCATCTTTGCTGATCGGTACGATCTTTGACACGGTGGCAACCTACGCAAATCTGCCGTTTCTGAGTACGGTGGCAGCTTATGCCAAGAGTGCAACCGGCATGGCAATCGGCGTTGCGATTGCCAACGCGCTGGGCGCGCATCCGCTTGTCATGTTCTCAGCCGCTGCCGTGGGCGCTATGGCCAACGCTATGGGCGCGGTCATTCTCGACGGAAAGATCCTTTCCTGGGCGGCCACGCAGGGGATCGGACAGGGCGTGTTTTATTCCGCAGGCCCTGCGGGAGCGTTCTTTGCCGTGATCGTGGCTTGTGAGATCGGCATGCTGGTCTCCAAGAAAACCAAGGTTGACGTGCTTGTCACGCCCGTGGTCACCATTCTTTGCGGCTTTGCGGCGTCCTGGTTGCTGTGTCCGCTGGTCTCTTACGTCATGTATTATCTCGGTGTGTTTATCGCCACGGCTACCACGCTGCAGCCACTGCTCATGGGTATCGTGATTTCCGTAGTGGTCGGCATCATTCTGACGCTGCCCATCTCGTCCGCTGCCATTTGTGCCATGATCTTCTCGCAGGCGGCTATTGACGCAGCAGCCCTGCAGGGAACCGATGAGGGACTTTTGCTTGCCGGTGGTGCGGCTGCAGTTGGCTGCTGCGCGCAGATGGTCGGCTTTGCGGTTTCCAGCTTCCGCGAAAATAAGTGGGGCGGTATCGTATCGCAAGGCCTTGGCACGTCTATGCTGCAGATGGGCAATATCTGCAAGCGTCCGCAGATCTGGATCCCGCCCACGTTGGCTGCTGCCATCATAGGCCCGATCTCCACCATGGTCTTCAAGCTCAAATGCACCGGCGTTGCCGCGGGCATGGGCACTTGCGGCCTGGTTGGCCCGATCGGCGTGATCAACGCAACCGAGAAAGGCCCCATGCTCTGGATCGGCCTTGTGCTTTGCTGCATCGTTCTCCCTGCAGTCCTTTCGCTGCTCTTCTCGGAGATCATGCGCAAATTGGGTTGGATCAAAGAGGGAGATATGCTGCTGGAGGGCTAATTATATCCATGGCATGAATAAACTGTAAATCCGCGTTCATAATAAGCGAAAGCGCTTGACAGTCACATGACTGTGTGGTATCATATACTCACAGGCGAACAAAGTCAAATAAATTTAAAAGGAGGACATACTAATGCCTGATCCCGTAACCCTTATTATTATTGCAGTGATTGCCGTCGTGGCTCTGATCGTGCTGTTCTTTGGAGCAGCTTACGTCAAGGCACCCCCGAACAAGGCTTACATCATCTCGGGCTTCCGCTCCAAGAAGAGAGTTTTGATCGGTAAGGCCGGCTTCCGTCTGCCGTTCTTTGAAAGACTTGATAAGCTTTCTCTGGATGTCATGCAGGTTGACGTAAAGACCAGCGAGGCAGTTCCTACCAACGAGTTTATCAACGTCAGCGTTGACGGCGTTGCGAACATCAAGATCTCCTCTGACCCTGAGTTGATCAACAAGGCAGCCGAGGCGCTGCTTGCCATGGATCAGCGTCAGTTGATCTTCCTTTGCACTCAGGTGCTGGAAGGTAACATGCGTGAGATCGTGGGCTCTGTAGGCCTTAAGGAAATGGTCCAGGAGCGTCAGATCGTAGCTGAGAAGATCAAGGAAAACGCAGTACCCGACATGCGCAAGCTGGGTATCGAGATCGTAAACTTCAACATCCAGAACTTCAAGGATGGCGCAGGCACGATCGAGAACATGGGTATTGACAACGTTGAGCAGATCCGCAAGGCTGCTCAGATCGCAAAGGCTGAGGCTGCAAGAGACATCAGTATTGCAGAAGCAAACGCAAAGGAAGAGGCAAACAAGGTTGCCGTTAACACCAACCTGCGCATCTCCGAGCAGAATACCTCGCTGGCGATCCGTCAGGCAGAGTTGAAGAAGGATGCCGACATCAAGCAGGCAGAGGCTGACGCTGCTTACGCAATTCAGAAGGAGCAGCAGAGAAAGACCATTGAGGTCACGGCTGCAGACGCTGACATTGCAAGAAGAGAAAAGGACGCAGAGCTTGCTGAAAAGGAAATCGCGCTGCAGGAAAGAAGACTGGACGCAGAGATCCGCAAGAAGGCAGACGCGCTCAAGTACGAGGCTGAAAAGAAGGCTGAGGCTGAGCTGATCAAGCGTCAGAGAGAAGCAGAGGCTCGCAGATTCGAGGAAGAGCAGGCCGCTATGGCTAAGATGAAGATGGCAGAGGCTGAAAAGTTTGAGCAGGAGCAGCAGGCTCTGGCTCAGAAGGCAACTGCAGACGCACTTGCTTATTCCAAGATGAAGGAAGCAGAAGGTATCCGTGCCGTAGGTCTTGCAGAGGCTGAGGCGATCGAAAAGAAGGCAGAAGCACAGAAGAAGATGGGTGAGGCTTCGGTACTCGATATGTACCTGACCGCACTGCCCGAGGTTGTCAGGAACGCAGCCGCTCCTCTGGCTCAAACCGACAAGATCGTGATGTACGGCGAAGGCAACTCCGCAAGGCTTGTCAAGGACGTCATGACTTCCGCAAACCAGATCTCCGAGTCGCTTGAAGAGTCTGTCGGTATTGACCTCAAGAGCATGCTTGCCGGCTTTGTAGGCGGTAAGGCTGCTGCAAGCAGCGACGACGCAGAGTAATCGAACAACATGAGCAAACAAAAGCTCCGCTTGCCACGTGACCTTCGCGGTCACGTGCGCCGGGCGGTGGTCAAAAAGCTTGCACCTTGCGTGTTGCTTTTGATCGTGTTCGGACTAGTGATTTTCTTTCTGGGAGACCGCATTTTCGCGTTAGTACCGCCCGCAGTACGTATTGGTACTTACATTGTCGTGATGTTGATCCCATTTGCCGTTACCCGCGTGCCGTTTTGCCTGTTTGACCGTACCTTTGTAGGGAAGGTCAAGAAAGTACACGTTCAGAATGAATACGTAGCCATCAAAGGCTTGGCAGGGTCAAACCTCCATATTTCAAGAACGCTTGTTACCTTTGTTTATCTGACCTTGGAATTGTCGGATGGCAAGGAAAAGACAATCAAAGCGGCACAGGGCGGTGGCTTTGTTGAAGAATATAAGCCCGGCGATACCGTATTTCACCTTTACGGTGCCAAGCACACGGTTGTTTTACCCGAAACAGCAGGGGATCATGTGGAGTGCCCCGTGTGCGGTGACGATAACCGTGCCGAGCTTGGCGAGTGCCATTCCTGCGGACATACGCTGATCAAAAGCATAAACGACCTGGTATAAGCAATAAGCATTAGTCCCCACCACCTGCCTCGGCAGGTGGTGGGGTGTTTATTGGCCAAAACGACGGGTGATGGCTGAAAAATTGCGCTATTTTATGGAATTTTCCGTAGGGGCGACCACATTGGTCGTCCGCATATAAAAAACACCACCAAAAAAAGTTTTGATGGTGTTTTTTGATTTTCGTCTTTTATACAGGCATCCCGCCAAATGCGACCATGCCCGAGATCAGGTACATGATGGTCATGGTGACGGTGCCCAGTATCATAAGCGCTGCGAGCGCGCCCGCAACGATTCTGGCAATCAGTTTTCTATCCATTTTGCGTTCCTTTCAGCCGTCAAGGGCGGCGCGTTAGTCAATTCTGAGCTGCTCGCCAACCAGCGGCACGCCGGTAGCGGGAATCTTGGTCTTCTTGTATCCCTTGCTGTCCTCTACGTCCACCTGCACGGCGGTCAGCGTCTGACCCTTCTTGAGCGTCATGAGCGTGACACCGGACGAGGTACGGGTGTTCTTCTGCGGGATCAGCGCGGTCTTGATCACGATAGCGCGGTTGTCCGAGGAGATCAGCATGATATCGCGCGGCTTCTTGTCGGTGTCGTCCAGAATGGCAACCACGGGGGAAGCATCCGAATATGCGCTGGTCAGCTTGCGGCGTACCGCCTTGGTCTCGTATGCCGTGACGGGCACGCGCACGCCCTTGCCGTTTTCAAAGATAAAGACCATATTGGTGCCGGCAGGGTAGCCGGTCTGCGTGGTGACGTACATGGGCTTTTCACCCGGATCCATACCCAGCTTTGCGGGGATAAAGTCGCCAAGTAGCGACGCTTTGGTGGTCTCCACGTCGTCCACCTTGCATTTGAAGACCTTGCACTTGTCGGTAAAGAAGGTCAGCTCGTCCGCGTTGTCCGCGTTAAAGGCGGTCAAGAGGCTGTCGCCGTCCTTGAATTTCTGCTCGTCGTTGCCTTGCAGCGAGCGCATGGTGATCTTTTTGAGATATCCTTCCTTGGAGAGTACCAAATAAACGGGGTAGGATTCCACCTTGGGCTCTTCGAATACGGGTACGTTGTCCACGTGAATGATCTGCGATTTTCTGGGCTGGCCATACTTTTTCTTGATGTCGTTGAGCTGGTTAGCAATGTATGCCTTGATCTTGAATTCGTCGCCCAGTAGCTCCTCGAGGTGCTCGATTTCCTTTTTGAGATCCTCAATCTCGGAGATTTTGTTGAGAATATACTGTCTGTTGAGGTTACGCAGCTTGATGTTGGCAATGTATTCTGCCTGGATCTCGTCGATGGTAAAGCCTTCCATCAAATTGGGGATCACCTGCTCCTCCTTCTCGGTGCGGCGGATGATGCGGATGGCCTTGTCAATATCCAGAAGAATCTTGCCCAGCGCCAAAAGCAGGTGCAGCTGATCCTTTTTCTCGCCCAGCTCGTACGTCAGTTCACGACGCACGCAAACGGTACGGAACTTGATCCATTCGTTGAGCAGATCGGCAATGCCCAGCGTTCTGGGCGCACCGTCGATCAGCACGTTGAAGTTGCACTTGAAGCTGTCCTCCAGGGGAGTCAGCTTGAACAGGCGCGCCATCAGCTTGTCGGGATCGGTGCCCTTGCGGATATCAATGGTCAGCTTAAAGCCCGAGAGGTCGATCTCATCGCGGAAATCGGTGATCTCCTTGACCTTGCCCGACTTGACCAGCTCTGCGATCTTGTCCATGATCTGCTCGATGGTGGTGGAGTAGGGAATCTGCAGAATGTCAATGCAGTTGTTTGCTTTGTCGTAGGAGTAGCGCGAGCGGATGCGGAACGAGCCCTGACCCGTGGTGTAGATGCTTTTGAACTGCTCAGCGTCGTAGATGATCTGACCTCCGCCCGAAAAATCGGGGGCTTTGATGATTTCCATCAGCTTTTCTACGGGCAGATTGGGCTTTTTGAGCAGCGCAATGGTGCCGTCACAGATCTCTGCCAAGTTAAACGAGCAGATATTGGAGGCCATACCGACCGCAATACCCATGTTGGGCGTAACAAGCACGTTGGGGAAGGTGGTGGGGAACAGCACAGGCTCCTTGAGTGTGCCGTCGTAGTTGTCCACCATGTCCACCGCGTCCTTGGAGATGCCCGAGAACAGCTCGTTGCAGAAGGTGTCCAGTTTGACCTCGGTGTAACGCGATGCCGCGTACTTCATGTCCGAGGAATATTGCTTACCAAACGAACCCTTGGAGTCGATAAAGGGGTGCAAGAGCGCCTCGTAGCCGCGCGTCAAGCGCACCATGGTCTCGTAAACCGCTGCGTCACCGTGCGGGTTGAGCGTCAGCGTACGACCTACGACGTTGGTACTCTTGGTTCGGCCGCCGGTCAGAAGCCCCATCTTATACATGGTGTAAAGCAGCTTACGGTGAGCGGGCTTGAAGCCGTCAATCTCGGGAATGGCACGCGAGATGATAACGCTCATGACGTAGGGCATGTAGTTTTTCTCAATGGTGTCGGTAATCAGCTGCGGACGTATGGGCGCGTATTCGATTTTTTCAACCGCCTTTTTGTCTTTTGTTGTCTTTTTAGCCATTTATCTCTATATTCCTTACTTTATATTTTCAAAACCGTATGTGCCGCGGCACGGATCATGCGATTGTAAAGCGCAAGACCCAGTCCGTCCTTGGGGGGCAGATGCGCGTAGATGATTTCGGCATCAGTCGCGTCAGCCTCGCGCAGCGCCGCAAAGAGGCGCTTGGCCTGCGTGGCAAGATCATCGCGTGCGCCGACAGGGATCAGACGGCCGCCAAAGAGTGCGGCAACCTCCTCGTCAAAGCAAAGCACGCAGCATTTCTTGGCCGATTGTTCGCTTTGCAAAAATGCCAGCACGTCCGCGTCATTGCCGTCCAACAAAACCAAAGGGGCGGTGGGCGCGTAATGACGGTATTTCATACCGGGAGAGAGCGGACGCTCGTTTTCGGCCAATCGCTCGGCTACCGCGGGCGCGATATCCACGCGCGGACACACGCAGCAAAGCGCGTCGTGCGTGATGGCACCGGGGCGGAGCAGCAGCAGATAAGGCTCACCCCGATCGTCCGAAAGAATCTTGACGATGGTGGATTCCAGGCCAATCTCGCATTCGCCGCCGTCAATGATGACGTCCACCTTGCCGTCCAGATCCTGCAGCACGTGCGATGCCTCGGTGGGTGAGGGCTTGCCCGATGTGTTTGCACTTGGAGCGGCAATGCAGGTGCCGGCCGCACAAATCAGTGCGTTGGCCACGGGATGCGAGGGGCAGCGCACTGCCACCGAATCAAGCCCGCCCGTCACGGACATGGGCACGCAATCACGCTTTGGCATGATCACGGTCAGGGGCCCCGGCATAAACGCCTTGGCAAGCGCGTCGTATAAGGGGCAGGTATACGCGTATTTGTTTGCGTCCCGAGGGTCTGCTACGTGAATGATTAAGGGGTTGTCCGAGGGGCGTCCCTTGGCAGCGTAGATTTTGGCAGCTGCCAAGGGATTGGTGCCGTCACCGCCAAGACCGTACACCGTCTCGGTGGGGAAGACCACCAGGCCGCCGTTACGGATGATCCGTCCTGCAGCAGCAAGCTGTTCGGCTGCCGCACTCGGATCGTGTATGGTAAAAACTTGTGTTTTCAAAAGAAGCCTCTTTCAAAAAAGTACTATTGGTTGCTGTTTTGCAGGTCAAGCGCGGCCTGCGCGGTCATGAGCGGCCCGATGATGGGCATCATGTCGCCGTCCACGAAGGAGTCGATGTTAAAGACCGAAACGCCAATGCGGTGGTCGGTCACACGGGATTGCGGATAATTGTAGGTGCGGATCTTTTCGCTGCGGTCGCCGGATCCTACCTGGCCCTTGCGGTCTGCGGCAATTTTCTCGTTCTGCTCGCGGCATTTCTGATCGTAGAGCATGGTGCGCAAAAGCATCAGCGCTTTTGCCTTGTTCTGGAACTGCGAGCGCTCCTGGTCGCATTCGATCACAATGCCCGTGGGCTTGTGCGTCAGGCGCACGGCCGATTCGGTCTTGTTGATATGCTGACCGCCCGCACCGCTGGATTTGCAGGATTCAAACACCAGGTCTGAATCCTTGATCTCTACCTCCACCTCGTCCGCCTCTGTCAGCACGGCAACCGATGCAGTAGAGGTCTGAATGCGCCCCTGCGATTCGGTCTCCGGCACGCGCTGTACGCGGTGCACGCCCGATTCAAAGCGGAAGTGCGACCAAGCCTCGTCACCCTTGACCATGAACGTGATCTCGCGATAGCCGCCAAGATCGGTGGGGTTGGCGTGAATGGGGGAGAGCTCAAAGCCTTGCTTGGCGCAATACATGCAGTACATACGGTAAAGCACGCCTGCAAACAAGGCAGCCTCTTCGCCGCCTGCGCAAGCGCGGATCTCCACGATCAGATTTTTTCCCTCGTTGGGATTGCGCGGACGCAGCAAAAGCTTCAGCTCGTCCTCAAGGCGAGCCTTTTGCTGCTTGGCAGCAGCCAGCTCCTCTTGAGCCAGCTCCTTCATTTCGGAATCTCCCAGCTCAATCAGCTCCAGCGCGTCTGCCACGTCGCGATCTGCGCGCAAATAGGCAGCGTAAGCCTCCATGATGGGCGTCAGCTTTTTGTATTCGCGCATCAGAGCCGAGTAGGCAGCGGGATCGGAGAGCACGGACGGATCAGCCATCCGTGCCTCCATCGCCAGATATTTATCCTGTAATTGTTGCAGCTTGGAAAGCATCAGTCAAGCGTGTAGAAGGCAGCAAACGCCTTGTGCGCGGTGTAAACGTCAGCCTTTGAAACGATCTCAAAGGGGGAGTGCATGGCAATCACGGGCACGCCCATGTCAACCGTGGGAATGTTGTGCTTGGAGATGTACTTGGCAACCGTGCCGCCACCGCCAAGGTCGTTCTTGCCCATGTCGCCTGCCTGCCAGATGACATCGTTCTTGGCCATGATGCGGCGAATGAATGCAACCAGCTCTGCGCTTGCGTCGTTGGTAGCAACCTTACCGCCGTGTCCCGTGTACTTGCACATGCAGATGCCGCAGTTGATGCGGGAAACGTTCTTGCCGTCAAATACTTCTGCAAAATTGGGGTCAAAGCAAGCGGTCACGTCAGCGGACATGCAGATCGAGTTTGCCTTCATCTGACCGAAGTTTGCGCCAAACGCCTTGGCGATCTCAAAGAGCAGATCAAGCAGCAGCTCGCACTGCATACCGGTGTCACCGTCCGAGCCGATCTCTTCCTTGTCGGCCAGAATGACCATGGTGGAGCGGGGAGCATCGGGATTCTCAAACAGAGCGGTCATAGCGGGGTATGCGCAAACTCTGTCATCGTGTCCGTAAGAGCCGATCAGCGAGCGGTCAAGTCCGACGTCGCGTGCCTTGACTGCAGGAACGAGAGAAAGGTCTGCGGACAGGAAATCTGCCTCAACGATGCCGTACTTTTCGTTAAGCAGGTTGAGAATGTTCATCTTGATCTTGTCGGATTCCTCGCCTTCAAGAGGTCTGGAGCCAAGCAGAATGTTCAGATTCTCGGCAGGAATCGCCGTGCCCAAGGGCTGGGAGTTCTGGTTCTGGCCAAGGTGAGGCAGCAGATCGTTGATGTAGAGCACGGGATCAGCGTCGTCTTCACCGATGGTGATCTGAACGGTCGTGCCGTCCTGCTTGATGACTACGCCGTGCAGAGCCAGGGGAGTAGCCACCCACTGGTACTTACGGATACCGCCGTAGTAGCGGGTCTTGAAAAAGCCGAAGCCGCCGTCCTCGTAAAGGGGAGACTGCTTTAAGTCAAGTCTGGGGGAGTCAATATGTGCTGCGCAGATGCGGATGCCGTCCTGCACGGGCTGGGAGCCGATGCGGAACAAGAACAGCGATCTGCCGCGGTTGTTATAGTAGTATTTGCCGCCCACCTGCATTTCCATGCCAAAGGTGTAGGGAACGTATCCCTGAGCCTCGGCCATAGCGATCGAGGTGGTCACAGCCTCTCTCTCGGTCTTGGAAGCGTCAAGGTATTTCATGTAATCCTTGGCGTATTCGTAAGCCGTGTCGATCTGCTCGGGGGTAGCAACGTCGTAGAAGTTGGTCTTTTTGTAGCAAAGAAGGTCTTTTTTGGATTCTGCCATGGTTTTGTCTCCTTTATTTTGCGTAATATAGTTTTTCATAAATGCTTTGAGCCTTGACCGTTTTTTTGACGGCCTTGGCGATCTGCTTATCCGGAACGGTGACAAGCGTGCCGAAATCGGGATCAACGCACGCGGGATTTTGCAGCCACGCATCCACCGCGTCCTCGCCCGCCAAAAAGGCGGCGTACACCGTGCTCCACATGCCGTATTTCTGATACAGCGTGGCCAAGTACATGGTGCCGTAGCGGATATTGGTGTTGGGATCGTAGAGTGCGGCGGGATTGGCCTCGGAGTCTTTTGCCTCGGCTGCCAGCGCAAGATAGCGCGCGGGAGTCAGCTGGAACAGACCAATCTCTCCGTCCTTGCCTTGCTTGGTGCTGTCAAAGCCGCTTTGCGTCTTGATAACGGCGTATATCACGTGCTCGGGTACGCCGTAAAGTGCGGCGTATTCGGTCACGGTTTCTCTGTATTCTCTGGGATGCGCCAACCTCTCTGCGCCAAGGCAGCAAAGCTCAAACACACCGCCAAGGGCGAGTGAGACGATCAAAATGATCAGAATGGGCAGCGCGTGCTTGGAGCTCTTTTTTCTCGTCTTCATAAAAGCTCCTTTGCCAGTGTGTCGGCCTGCATTCGAAGTGCCTGCACATTACCGTTGTTTTCTATGATAAAGTCGGCTTTTTCGATAAAATATGCGTCCGGCTTTTGTGCGTCCAGCCGCTTTTGCGCGGCATCCTCGCTCAAGCCGTCGCGCGCCATGATGCGCACCTTGCGCGTCTCTTTGTCCGCGAGAATTGCAAGCGTGTGCGTGCACGTGGCGTCTGCACCCGATTCAAACAGCAGGGGAGCGTCGATAATGGCACCGCGTGCACCGTTTTGCCGTGCGTGCTCAATGCGCTGCGCGGTCACGGCAAGCACGTGCTTGTGTGTGATTTGATTCAGCAGCTCCAGCTTGTCCTTGGAGTCGGGGGAGAAGACGATTGCCGCCAGAGCGGGGCGGTGCAAAGCTCCGTTTTGCAGAATGCCCGTGCCAAACGCCTCGGTCAATTCGTCAAGACAGGCGGAAGGGGCTTTTGTCAGGTCGTGATACACGGCGTCCGTATCGATCCATGCAAAGCCGTGTGCGTCGCGCAGGTGCTGCGCCACCACGCCCTTGCCCGCACCGCTGGGACCTGTCAGCCCAAGGATGGGGAAGCTCATACGCCCACTTCCTTTCCGCCCAGCGCATCGGACTGCAAAGCGCACGCCATAACGTGCTGGATATACGCGCCGTCCGAAAAGTCGGGTGAGAAGTGTTTGTTTGACGCCACCGCGTCAAGATAGAGGTACATACCGTGAATGTGTCCGCGCAGCCAGCCCTGCGGGGCTTTGACAGCGGGGAACTTACCGCCCGGAGCGGGATATCTGCCCGAGGCGGGAATGGCCGTAAAGCCTGCCATGCCGCCAAGCGGCAATTTGGGCTGATTTGCGTCCATGTAGTATAGGATATCGGGCTCTGCCAGCGTAAAGCGGATAGCACCGTCCGTGCCCCAGACCGAAAATTCCAATCCGTCCTCCGAGCCGTGCGAGAGCTTGGAAACGCTGATCTGACCGACTGCCCCCGAGGCGAGCGTGGCGGTCATGTAAAACGCCTCGTCCGCGTTTGTCTGCCAAAGTGAGCCGTCTGCGTTCTTGTGCGTGTCAAACGCGATCTGCGATTTGCCGCCGATTTTTGCAAAGTCGCCGCAGAGATAGCGGCAAAGATCAAGCGCATGCGAGCCAAGGTCAAACAGCGTGCCCGCACCGCAAATATCTGCGTTTTGCTTCCAGCCAACCGTGCGCGCAGGATCAATGTCGCTGTCGTGACGGTAGTGGAACGAGAACGAAAGAATTCTGCCAAGAGCCCCGTCGTCAATCAACTGCTTGGCGCGCAGGATGGCGGAAAGATGGCGGTTGTTGTAAACCACGCCGCAAATAAGATTCTTTTCCGATGCTTTTTGTGCAAGCGCTTGTGCCTCTCGCACGTCAAAGCAGAATGGCTTTTCGCAAAGCACGTGCTTGCCCGCGGCAAGGGCGGCCGAGGCAATTTCAAAATGCGTGTTGTTGGGGGTGCAGATATCAATGACGTCGATCTTGGGATCGGCGATCATGGCGTAAGCGTCCGCGTAAGCCATCTCAAATCCCAGCGTATCGCAAATGCGCTCGGTTCGGTCAAGGCTTGTGGTGCAAATACCGCGCACCGAGGCAGAAAAGGGAAGATCCTCATAGAAATACGGCAGGGACGCTACGCTGTATGCGTGAGTCTTTCCCATCGCACCAAAGCCTGCGATGCCGACGTGTAAACGCTTTTTCATGATTCTCCTCCTTGCTTTCAATAGAATATATAACACCAACTTACATTATACCGCATTCCGACCGGATTTGCAAGACTTTTTTGATTTTTTATACAAAAAGCAAGAACGCCTACGCAATTTTCTTCGATCTTGAAAAAAGAGAGCTGAGTTGGACCTTGCCAACTCAGCTGCTCGGTGAATTTTCAGTAGAGAGCCTCTGCGAATTTCAGAATGCCGCAAAGATTGATGGCACTCTCCCACGGTCTGTAAGGGCAACAGGCAGCGCTCGGATTACCGCCTTGGTAGTATTCTGTCCACACAGCCCCCTGTACGCGATCCTTGAGAAGTTCGTCCAAAAGATCACGGTATAGGCCCAACTGCTCTTTTGGAAGATGATTGGCTGCCGTGTAAAGTATCACGCCGTATTCGTAGCCCACCGTGTTATGGGGATTGCTTTGCCCGTAATTGCTTTGGCGGATGGAGGCGATGCTGCGCTCCACGGCAGCGCGAACCACGCGTGCAGGCAGCAGATTGCTGTCAACGAATTCGGTCATCCAGACAGCGCAGTCGGTGCTGTAACGTTCGGTGCAGCGCGGCACGCTGACCTTGCCGTAGCAATCGAGGCATAGAAACGCTCCCTGATCGTCACGCAGCAGGTTTGTCATGCGCGAGCAGCCAAGGCATACACCATGCCTGTGCAAGGGAAGCTCGGCGTTGGCTGCGCGGGCAGGATCGTTGATGTAAACCGTTTGGCCGTCCAGAAAATGATACGGGAATCTCCAAGCAGCAGATTCTGCGATAATGCTATGTGCGTCCAGCTCGTCCTGCGTCAGAAGGCCATGACGTCTGCACAGTGCTGTCATGCCGCGCACGCTTTTGATATACAGCGCCGTGGCCTCCATGGAGCCGTGGTCAATGCCGCTTCGCGGAAAGATGCCTCCGGCAATATATGTCTCATCCCCATTGAAGGGGAGCATGCCATCCACCAGGTGCTTGACCTGCGCGTTCATCAGGTAGCGCACATAATCCATGCGCTCTGCAAGGAAGGCAACGTCATTGGTTACCAGCACGTATTCCAGCATCTCCAGCAAATCATAACCGGTCTGCTCTACCTCGTCGTTCTCGTGCCTGTGCGAGCAGGACATGCCAAGCCCGGAGGCGTTTGGTAAGTAGCCCTTTTGGCGATAGACGTCGGTTAAATAGCAGATCATGCGCCGCGCATATTCGTAAAGCCCAAGCGCCATATAGCCTCGGAACACCCCGTACATATCTCTGCCGTAGGCGAGATGATAAAATGCGCCCGCGATCACGCCGCCCGTCTCGGACGTTTGTGTGATGAGTGCCACGGCTACCGCCTCAATCAGCTCTTCTGCGTCTGGAATTGATTGTAAAACGCTTGTATTTACACGGATATTGGAAAGAATGTTGCGCCAATTTTCGAGCGACTGCTCTAGAATGCTTTTCGGATCGGCGTTTGCCATTTGCTCAAAAAGGCCGATACAGTTTGCAAAGCTTTGCGTGCCAAATTGGCCGTGCGTACCGCCAACGAACATCAGATGCGATTTTCCCGCGGGAAAGGTGATTTGCCAATTATGAACCTTGCAGCCGTAGGAGAGCGCAAGTGAGCACCACGTCTCCTTATCGGTTTTGGCCTTAGAGAAAACGGTGGTTCCTTCCGGAATCTCAAGCAAAAAAAGCGTCATGCCGTTGCGTTGGATATTGGGGTTCGTCGTGGAAAATGCAGATTCCATAGAGAAGGTCAGCGGGAAATCCAGCGAAAAGCAGCGAATGAATACGGGCAGCTCCGGGTGCGTAAAGTCAGTCATCTGACCGATCCTTTGGCCGTCCTTTTCCAGATCGGTTACGTAACACGCCGAGCCTTTGATGCGGTGGTTATGAGCAATAATTGTCCGATCAAGCATATGCAAGCTCATCACGCTCGGGAGCGAATAGCAAGGAGCGAACAGCTGCTCAATATCCGCGCCAAGACCGCCCATGGCAACCTTTCCGTTGCCAACGTAAAAGAATCCCTGCGTGGGAATACGGGAAATCTCCATTGCACGCACCTCCTTTTTTACAGTCATTATAGCATCCGCACGTAAAAAAGTCAATCACGGACGGAAAAATGTATTGCAATATCCCTTTTTTTATAGTATAATATAACAGAATATATTTACGGAGGATACCGACTTGAGATATACCACCATCTTAATGGATGCTGACAATACACTCTTGGATTTTACCAGATCCGAGCACGACGCCATTGCTGAGACCTTTGCGCATTTCGGACTTCCCAACGATGACGCGACCATCGCGATTTATTCCGAGGTCAACGACGCGCACTGGAAGATGTTAGAACGCGGAGAAATTGAAAAAAAGGTGCTGATGTGGAAGAGATTTGAGGCGTTTTGCCGGCGTACGGGGCTTGTTGCCGATCCGCACGCTTTGGCTGCGGACTATTTGCACACGCTTTCCACCAAGTCCTATATGATCGAGGGGGCTCTTGAGGTATGCGCGACTCTTGCAAAGAATTGCCGTATGTATATCGTTACCAACGGCGATAAGCATGTGCAGCAGGGCAGATTCAATCCCTGTCCCTTAGCCAAGTATTTTGAAAAAGCTTATATTTCCGAGGAGGTCGGATTTGAAAAGCCCGACATCCGTTATTTTAACGCCGTCATGGCAGATATCCCGAATTTTGATCCCGCGACCACGCTTGTGGTGGGTGATTCGCTGACCTCGGATATCAGGGGGGGCATCAACGCAGGACTTGATACCTGCTGGTATAACCCCAAGGGCAAGCCCACGCCTGCCGATCTGCCGCTGACTTACGTGATCCGCGATCTTGCAGAACTGCCTGCCTTGGTAGAGAAGGGGTGCTTATGAAAGCGTTTTTGGCACAATGCAGAGGCGCGCGCATTCCCGTAAAGGCAGATCTGCCGCTTTGCGATTATTCCACCTTCCGTATCGGCGGACCTGCGGATCTTGCGCTGTTTCCCACAACGGTCGAGCAGCTTTGTCTGCAGCTTGCCATGCTTGCGCAGAGCGGCCTTAGATATACCGTGATCGGCAACGGCTCAAACGTGCTGTTTTCTGATGCCGGATATCGCGGCGTGGTGGTGTTTACCACTGAAATGAAGCAATATCGCTTTGATCGCGACACTCTGTACGCGCAGAGCGGTGCGTCATTGGCACGCGTTTGCACCGATGCCTGCAAGCAGGGATATGAGGGCTTTGCATTCGGCTGCGGCATCCCCGGCACGGTGGGCGGCGGCGTTTTTATGAATGCAGGCGCTTACGGCGGTCAGATCTCAGACGTTCTGATGACAAGCGAATGCTACGATACGGCAAACAACCGTATTCTGACGCTGGATGCGACAGAGCACGATTTTGATTACAGACACAGTATCTTTGAAGACCATCCCGAATACGTCATTCTCTCGTCCACCTTTGCGCTCAAGAAGGGAGACGCCGAGCAGATCATGCAGAAGGTGCATGAGCAAGCCGCGTCCAGACGCGAAAAGCAGCCGCTTAACTACCCAAGCGTGGGCAGTACCTTCAAGCGTCCCGCAGGATATTTTGCGGGTAAGCTGATCGAGGATGCAGGGCTTAAGGGCACTCGCGTGGGCGGAGCGGTGGTCTCCTGCAAGCACGCGGGCTTTGTGGTCAACGAGGGCGGGGCAACGGCTGCCGACGTGCTTGCCTTAGTCGAGCTGATCAAGGCGCGCGTTTACGATCTCTTCGGCGTGATGCTGGAATGTGAATTCAGGTATGTGGGTGAATAAATATGTCTTATTCCGAACAGGTAAAATTCGAGCTTTTTGAGGAGCCGATCAAATCCCTGTGCTGCCGAAAGGCCTTTTTGTCGGGGCTTTTGCTTGGTGCGCAGGTCATGCAGACCACCGTTTGCGTAAAAGTTCCCGAATTGTTTGCGCAAAGGGCTGCGGGTGAGATCAAGCGCCACTTTGGCAGAGATTGCACGTGCGCACCGTACGTGCAGGGCAAGCAGAGTGGCGTGGAGATCCGATTTGATTCTCCCAAGTGCGCCGCTATGATCAACAGCTGGGATAGCGTGGAGCACGCCGCGCTTTCGGACACCTTCAAGTGCTCCGAATGCATGGGTGCCTTTTTGCGCGGAGCGTTTTGCGCAAAGGGCACCGTATCCGATCCTGCAACCGGCTCTCATCTGGAAATCAAATGCACCACCCTGCCGCGTGCGCGCGGCCTGCAGGCGCTGTTTGCCAAGGAAGAGATTGCCATGGGTACGGTACAAAGGGGAAGTGCGATCGGCGTTTATATCAAGAACAGCCAGGGCGTTGAGGATGCGCTCAAGCTGATGGGCAGCAGTCAGATGGTCTTTGAGTTGCTCAACAAGAAAATAGAACGTGAACTTCGCGGTAACGAGAACCGCATAACCAATTGCGATACGGGCAATATCAGCAAATACGTGTCGGCCGCCATCAAGCAAATCGCAGCGATTGAAAAGCTGGAGCGCTTTGGCGAGCTGGAAAAACTGCCGGACGCGCTGTGCGAGACCGCCATGCTGCGCCAGCGACATCCAAGCGTCTCTCTTGGCGAGCTTGCCGAGCTGCACGTGCCGCCCATTTCCAAATCGGGGCTGAACCACAGATTGCAAAAGCTGATTGATCTGGCGGCAGAGTTGCCCGATTAACAGACGATGATTCGTGCGGGCGACCGCAGGTCGCCCCTACGACAGTTCTTGTGTTTTATTTGAAATCCGTAGGGGCGAACTGTGTTCGCCCGCCAAAGCCAAAGAAAATCAGCGGTATTGCCCGCAGAAAGGAGACAATCATGCCAAACGAATTCGTACATCTGCACCTGCACAGCGAATACAGCCTGTTGGACGGCGCCTGCCGCATCAAGGATATTCCGGCAAGGGCGCAGGAGTGCGGCCATCATGCCGTTGCCATCACCGATCATGGCGCGATGTACGGCGTTGTTGAGTTTTACAAGGCCTGCAAAAAAGCGGGCGTCAAGCCCATCATTGGCTGCGAGGTCTACGTGGCTACGGGCTCGCGCTTTGAAAAATTCAAGAGCGCCGAGGCGGGAGCTAACCATCTGGTGCTGCTTTGCGAGAGCCAAAAGGGCTATGAGAATCTGATCTCTCTTGTCTCCCGTGGCTTTACCGAGGGCTTTTACGGCAAGCCGCGCGTGGATATGGAGCTTTTGCGCGCCCATCACCAAGGGTTGATCGCGCTTTCCGCCTGCCTTGCGGGCAAAATTCCGCGTCAACTTTCCGCGGGTGATTATGCTGCCGCCAAGCAGACTGCTCTGGAATATGCCGAGCTGTTTGGCCGCGAAAACTTCTTTATCGAGCTGCAAAACCACGGCATGGTGGAGCAAAAGCAGATTCTGCCGCAGCTTTACCGCTTGGCAAAGGAATGTGACCTTGGCGTGGTGGCAACCAACGATTGCCATTATCTGCGCCGTCGTGACGCCTCCACCCAAGCCATTCTGATGTGCATTCAGACCAACTCGTCGATTGAGGACGGCCGTCCGATCGGCTTTGAAACGGACGAGTTTTACTATAAAGACACGCACGAGATGCGCATGCTGTTCGGACAGTACGAGGGCGCACTTGAAAACACGGTGAAAATTGCCGACCGCTGCTCGGTCGAGTTTGATTTTGACACGCTGTATCTGCCCAAATTCCCGTGTCCCGATGGCAAGGATTCGGTGTCTTACTTGTACGAGCTTGCAGAGCAGGGCTTTGCCGCACGCGTGCAAAAGGGGCAGATCACCTTCGACGCAGCCCCCGAGCAGACCTATCGCGACCGCATTGCCTACGAGCTTTCGGTGATTGAGCAGATGGGGTATGCCGATTATTTCCTGATCGTGCAGGACTACGTGGGATTTGCCAAGAGCAAGGGAATCCCCGTAGGACCGGGCAGAGGCTCGGGCGCGGGATCGCTGGTCGCGTTCGTGCTGGGCATTACCGACGTGGACTCCATTCGCTACGACCTGCTTTTTGAGCGCTTTCTCAATCCCGAGAGAGTCAGCATGCCCGATATCGATATTGACTTTTGCTATAACCGCCGCGACGAGGTGATCGATTACGTGGCAAAGCGCTACGGACGCGAGCACGTCTCGCAGATCATTACCTTCGGCACGCTTGCCGCCCGCGCAGCCATCCGTGATTGCGGACGCGCCATGGGCATGCCGTACGCCGACGTGGACGTGATCGCTAAGGCCGTGCCCGCAGAGTTGAATATCACGCTGGAGCACGCGCTCAAGATGCCCGAGCTCAAGCAACTGTATCATGCATCCGACAAAAACCGCGAGCTGATTGATACCGCCATGGCGCTGGAGGGCATGCCGCGTAACGTGTCGGTGCACGCCGCGGGCATTGTCATCACGGATCAGCCCGTGAGCCGATATGTGCCGCTCGCACACAGCAACGGCACCATCGTTACCCAGTTTGACATGGACACCATTGCCAATCTGGGACTTCTGAAATTTGACTTTTTGGGGCTTCGCTATCTGACCATCATCAACGACGCACAAAACCAGATCAGAGAAAATCATCCCGATTTTGATATTACGCGCATCCCGTACGACGACAAGGAGACCTACGCGCTGATCGCCAAGGGCAGCACCTCGGGGGTGTTCCAGCTTGAGTCAAGCGGTATCAAGCAGGTGCTGATGCAGCTGCGTCCCGAATGCTTTGAGGATATCATCGCGGTCATCGCGCTGTACCGCCCGGGGCCTATGGATTCCATCCCACGCTATATTGAGTGCCGCCACGATCCTTCCAAGATTGAGTACGACACGCCGTTACTTGAGCCGATCTTGAAGGAAACGTATGGTTGTGCCGTGTATCAGGAGCAGGTCATGCGTATTTTCCGCGAGGTGGCAGGGTACAGCTTTGGGCACGCGGACATCGTGCGCCGTGCCATGTCCAAGAAAAAGGCGGACGTGCTGGAAGCCGAGCGCAAGGACTTTATTTCGGGTGCTGCGCTGCGCGGTGTGGACGAGGCAACCGCCACCAAGCTGTTTGACGATCTTGGCAATTTCGCCAACTACGCCTTCAATAAATCGCACGCGGCAGCCTACGCCGTGCTGTCGTACAGAACGGCCTACCTTAAGGCGCATTATCCCTGTGAATACTTCTCCGCGCTGCTTACCAGCGTGCTTGGAAATCAGACAAAAATTGCGGAGTATATCGGTGAATGCAACAAACGCGGCATTGCCGTGCTGCCGCCCGATATCAACCGCAGCCGTGCCGATTTTTACGGCAAGGATAACACCATCCGCTTCGGCCTTTTGGCGCTGAAAAACGTGGGCGGACAGTTTGTGGAATCGCTCTGCCGCGAGCGCGAGGGGCATGACTTTGCATCCTTTGAGGACTTTGTGGAGCGCATGTCGGGCAAGGACATGAACAAGCGCATGATCGAGGCTTTGATCAAAGCAGGCGCGTTTGATTCGCTCGGTGTGTATCGCTCCAGGTTGCTCTCGGTCTACGAGCAGATCATTGATACCGTCTCGCAAAAGAATCGCGACAATATCGCAGGCCAGCTGGATATGTTCAGCATGGTACCCGAGGTCAAGGCAAAGACTTCGTTCTCGTATCCACAGATTCCCGAATATTCCAAAAGGGAAAAGCTGATGCTGGAAAAGGACGCGTCGGGCATGTATTTCTCAGGACATTTGCTGGATGGCTACGACAAGTGCATTGCCGATCTTAATACTGTAGATATTTCCGAACTTGCGGACGAAACGGGCTCGCTGCTGCCCGACCGCGCACGAGTGCGCATTGCGGGCATGATCACCGCCGTGACCATCAAGACCACCAAGAACGATCAGCGCATGGCCTTCTTTACCGTAGAGGATCGCACGGGCGAGATCGAGTGTCTGATGTTTGCCAAAACCTATGAAAATCTTGGGCATCTGGTGCGCATGGATAACGCCTTGTACGTCGAGGGCAATATCTCGGTGCGCGAGGAGGAAGCGCCCAAGGTGCTGGTCGGCACGGCATCCGAGCTTGTGGACGACGAGCATTATTCCCCCAAGCCTGCCGCAACCTCCGCACCTCACCGCAACCCCGTAGGGCAGGGGCTTGCTCCTGCCGCCGCATCCAATCGCACCCCCGTAGGGGCCGACGTCCCCGACGGCCCGCGTCGCACCACCGACACCCCGCGTCCGCCCAAAATCAAAAAACTCTACCTGCGCGTGCCGGACATGCAGGGCACCCTTTACCGCAAGGCGCTCAACCTGGCTGAGATCTTTGACGAGGGCCTGACCGTGCCGCTGGTGTTCTTTGACAGCAGCACAAAATCCTACGTGCCGCATCCCAAGGGCATCGCCCTCTCTCCCTTCGTCATGCAGCAGCTGATCGACCTTTTGGGCAAGGAAAACGTGATTTACCAATAAACAAAAACGACTGACGCGAGCGCCAGTTGTTTTTGCGTTATCCAAGTGCACATCGTAGGGCGTGGGCTTGCTCCCGCCGAAAGAATTCTTTTCATAAATCAAAAAAGGACTAAGGTAAAGTCATTGCTGAGCAGTTCAACATCATAGTTGCCTTCATCATTGTGGGCTACAACTCGCCGAAGGATGTCCCTGTAGACTTTGCTTTGCGCTCCCTGCATCGCAATGTCTATATATATTCGGTTTATCCCCACAATATATCAAAAGGCTGTCTAACTTAAATGCCGAATTTTGTTCTTTTCCGTTTATCGTTCTTATCGTTATCTTTTTTAATTTTAACCTTAAAAAATTGTCGCCTATAAGTTTTAA
>JAZNYL010000090.1:0-2430 GCA_045594445.1 Eubacteriales bacterium | reverse complement strand
CCGACACTGCGTGTCGCGCTCCGCGTTCGACTCCACTTCGTTCCGCTCAGGATGACACGGGCAGGGCTGCGCATCATAAAAACCGAAAGCAGAAGCCATCAAAGACTTCTGCTTTTTCGTTATTTTCCGCTAAATTCTCAGTCCCATACGCTGTCCCTTTGTTGTGAGAGAAGTGATGCCAATTTTTTTCACGAATAATTGACATTACTCACAAATTGTGATATACTCTTTTTGTATGATATGAAATTTCTGAAAGGAAGTACAAAAATATGAAAATCAGAGTAGCAGAGATCGGTATGGGCGGTATCAGCGGTGCACACGTGTCCGCATGGACCCGCATGGAGGACGTGGAGCTGGTTGCAATTTGCGACATCCGTCCCGAGATGATGGACCGTTACGACGGTATGATCACCGCACGCAAGTATACCGATTTTGACGAGATGCTGGCAAACGAGCAGATCGACGTGCTGGACATCACGCTGCCCACCTATATGCACGTTGACTATGCTGTCAAGGCAATGGAGAAGGGCATTCACGTGGTATCCGAAAAGCCGATCGCGCTGCATCGCGATCAGGTTGCACGTGCATACGACACAGCCAAGAAGAACGGCAAGTGCTTTATGATCGCACAGGTGCTGCGTTGGTGGCCCGAGTACGTATATCTCAAGGACTGCATTGATACCGGCAGATACGGCAAGCTGGTCAGCGGTACCATGACAAGAATTGGTGCTATCCCCGTGGCAAGCTGGGATAACTGGATGCAGGATGCCGAGCGCAGCGGTATGGTGCCCTTCGACCTGCACATTCACGACCTGGATTTCTTGGTTTATACCTTTGGTAAGCCCGAGGTTGAGCACGTATTCCACGGCATGGACTACATGCACTCCGTTTACAAGGTGGGTGACGCACGCATTGCTTGCGAGGCAGCATGGTTCCACGCGCCCGTACAGTTTGCAGCAACCTTCCGCATGCAGTTTGAGCACGCCGTGCTGGAATTCAACGGCGCTTCTCTCAAAATTTACAAGGAAGACTGGACAACCGAGGACATGAATACGGGCAGCGCGATTGAAGAGGGCTGCTACGTGCCTCAGTCGGACGGCTACTACAACGAGCTGCGCTACTTTATCGATTGCGTCAAGGAGGGCAAGTTCCCCGAAATGGTCAAGCCCTGCGAGCTTGAAGCTGTCATTGATACCATCAAGGAAGTTTACGCATCCAAGTAATCATAGATACCGGAGCATGACATGAAAAAAGCAAAGATCATATTGCTCACAGGTCAATCCAACGCGGTTGGCGTGGGGCATTGCCAATATCTGCCCGTGCACTTTTCGCCCGAGAAGGTGGAAGAGTACCGCGCGGGATATCCCGACGTGCAGATCAATTATTATTCGCACGACAAAAAGAGCGACGGATTTGTCGCGACCGGACTTAACTGCACCGAGCTGACCAAGGACACGTTTGGCCCCGAGGTTGGCATGGCCGAGGTGCTGACAAAGCGCTATCCGGGCGAGCAGATTTTCATTGTCAAGTGCGCATATGGTGGCACTTGCCTGTGGCATGACTGGATCTCTCCCTCGGGCGATGGAGTGTATTGCGCGCAGTCGCATGACGATATGGCCGTGGCCGAGCACTACCGCGACTTTGGCTGGTGCTACAACGAGCTTTTCAAGATCCTGCCCGATAGTCTGAAGACCTTGGAAGAGCAGGGATACACGCCCGAGATCGTCGCATTCTGCTGGATGCAGGGCGAGGGAGACGCGGACACGCCCGAGCACGTTGCCGAGTATGAGCGCAGATATGTCGCGCTGCTTGACGATATTCACGCGGAATTTGGCAAGTATTTTGCAAAGGATTGCGTCTATATCGACGGCGGCATTTCCGAGATCTGGACGCTTTATTGTGAGCTCAACGAGGTCAAGAAGGCGCATGCGGCAAACACGCCCAACAGCTTTTATCTTGACACCATCGGTGCGGGCTTGACCACGTTAAACGAGCCGCAGCCCGAGCCGGATATTTACCACTATGATGCAAACGGCACCATCAAGCTGGGGCAGATGTTTGCGGAGTATATCAAATTGTAATGGCAAAAGGATAGCCCCATGGGGCTGACGAATTAGCAAAAAATTAACACGGAGATTGTATCAAAATCAATCTCCGTGTCCGTTTTTTTTCAAAAAAGATACCAACCGTAGGGGGCGACGTCCTCGACGCCCCGGGTAGGCACATGGAACTTATTGCATTGCGAAAAGATTTGTTTATGTAGGATGGGGCGTGGGGGACGTCGCCCCCTACAGCTGTTTTTATGCGTATCTCAGTTCCCGTCTTGCTGAGGCAGTCATTCGCACAGCTTCTCTATGGAATGATGATATTCATGAAATTCGTCTGCGGGAAAACCAACTTTTATCGATCACCGCAGGGCGGCAGAATATC
>JAZNYL010000089.1:0-15921 GCA_045594445.1 Eubacteriales bacterium | reverse complement strand
GAAAGGCGGTATGGAATATTTGGCCTCTGGGGAGGCGACCAAGGGCTGTGGGCCCTTGGATGGGCAGGCGCTTTTTGAAAAAGGCGAGGCAAAAACTTTCATCCTGTGGGGGTGATCCGTTTGGGGACGGTGATCAAAACTTTCATCAGCGAAAACTTGTCCGCGCTGCAAAAGTCAAGCAATTTTCCGTTCCTTGTTCTAACTCTGTCCTCTCCCTCATAAATTATAGCGAAACAAAACAGGGGAGGATGCATTATGCCTGAACATTCCATCTATCAAGATATTGCCGAGCGTACGGGCGGCGACGTCTATATCGGGGTCGTCGGCCCCGTACGTACCGGGAAATCCACCTTTATCAAACGCTTTATGGAAGCCCTCGTGCTGCCCAATATCGGCGAGGGCTACTCGCGTGAGCGTGCGCGCGACGAAATGCCGCAATCCGCTGCGGGTAAAACGGTCATGACCACCGAGCCCAAGTTCATTCCCGATGAGGCCGTGCCCATTCAGATTGACGACTGCGCCTCGCTGCGCGTCAAAATGATCGATTGCGTGGGCTATATCGTGCCCGAGGCACTCGGCACCATTGAAAACGGCCAGCCGCGTATGGTGCGCACGCCCTGGCAGGAAGAGCCCATGCCCTTTGTTGAGGCGGCAGAAATGGGCACGCATAAGGTCATTACCGAGCATGCCACCATCGGCATGCTGATCACCACCGACGGCAGCATCGGCGATATCTCCCGTCAGAGCTACGTGGAGGCCGAGGAACGCATCGTGGGCGAGCTCAAGGCGCTGGGTAAGCCGTTTGCCATGATTCTCAATTCGGTCAATCCTTCGTCCGAGAGTGCCATGAATCTGGCCTTTGAGCTGGAAGAGAAGTACGGCGTGCCCGTCGCGCTTGTATCCTGCCTGGAGCTTGATGCCGAGGATATCCGCCATATTCTGGAGCTTGTGCTGCACGAGTTTCCCGTAGCAGAGATCTCGTTGCACCTGCCCGAGTGGACGCGCGCGCTGGATGCCGATCATCCCATCCGCCGCTCGCTGCTGGCTTCGATCCGCAAATGCGCTGACCGTGTGGGTAAGATCGGGGATGTCAAGGAGGCTTTTGCCGACCTTGGCGAGAACGAATACGTCAAGGCCGCCGAGATCAACTCCATCGATCTCGGTACGGGCAAGGTGCGCATCTCTCTTGAGCCGATGGATGGGCTGTATTATCAGGTCATCAGCGAGCTGACAGGCTTTGAGATCGAGGGCGAGCAGGAGCTGATCGCGCTCTTGCGCCGCCTTGCCGTGGTGCAGGAAAAATACGACAAGGTGGAGAGCGCGTTGCGCGACGCTGAGCAAAAGGGCTACGGAATCGTCATGCCCGATATTGAGGATATGACGCTGGAGGAGCCCTGCATCGTCAAGCAGGCGGGTGGCTACGGCGTCAAGCTGCGCGCGGGTGCGCAGTCGATCCACATGATCCGCGCCAATATCTCTGCCGAGGTCAGTCCCATGGTGGGCAGCGAGCAGCAGAGTGAGGATCTGGTTAAGTATATGCTGCGTGAATTTGAGGAGGATCCCAAACGGATCTGGGAGTCGAATATGTTCGGCAAGAGCCTTTACGAGCTGGTCAACGAGGGGTTGCACGCAAAGCTTGCGCACATGCCCGAGGCCTCGCGCACCAAGATCGGGGATACCTTGGAAAAGATCATCAACGAGGGAAGCAACGGTCTGATCTGTATTATTTTGTAAATGTAAAAAGGGGCGCAAGCCCCTTTTTGTATGCCCTCGCCTTGACAAAAAAGGCAGGGGAGAGTATAATATGCGTGTGAAAAAATGCATTTCATGAAACAAAGATGGGGAAAGCGGGCAAGCGCAGAGCTGCCGCTTTTTGCAGCTTTGAAGAAAGGACGGATTTTATGTTTTTTGATGAAATCATTCACGGTACGCAGTATTACCGTTCGCCCACCCCGCTGCCCGAGGAATGGGAAGGGGATATTGCCGCTCTCGGTGACGCTCATTTGGATACCTTCCAGATTCGCATCAACTGGCGTTGGAATGAGCGTCAGGAGGGTGTTTACGATTTTTCCGACGTGGATAGGCTGATGGATCTTGCCGAGAAGTATAACCGTAAGGTCATCATCAAGTTCATGCTGGAATGTGCCCCCCAATACGTGTTTGAAAAATTCGAGGGCGCGCGTATCGGCCCGCGCGGTGAGCAGCTTCGCGGCGGCTCGCACGGTGCGTTTTACGGCGGCTGGCGTCCTTGCTTTACCAATCCCCACGTGCAGGCGGCTGCCAAGAGATTTGTTGAAAAGGTAGCCGAGCGTTATGCGGGGCGCAAAAATCTGATCCTTTGGAACGCCTGGAACGAGATCCGTAACCGCCCCATTGAGGATTGCTTCTGCAAATACTGCCGTGCAGGATACGGCAAATATCTGCAAAAGAAATTCGGCACGGTGGAAAAGCTGAATGCGTTTTACGGCGTGGCGGAGGATAGCTTTGAAACGATTGCCCTGCCCGCTATGCCGCACGGATATTGGGATATCTATGAGTTCAAAAAATACAAGGGCTCGGCAGAGCTGCACGATTGGCTGCGTTTTGTGTACGAGGGTGTGCGCAAGTATGATAAAGAGCGACCCATCATGGCGCACGTGGGCTTTACAAGTGCGTTCCAGCTTTCCATTTCCGACGTTTGCGACGATTACGAGGTGTCAAAGGCGGTGGATTTCTGGGGAACCAGCATTCCTTGCGATACCGAGATGCGCACGCACGAGCAACGTCTTGATTTCATGATGCTGCACGATTTTCTTCGTTCGGTAGACAAGAATTATTTCATTCACGAGATCTATCCCGGACTTGGCATGTTCAAGTACAAGTATGACACCCCCTTTGACATGGAGTTCAAGACCTATGCTTCCTTGGCAGGCGGTGCTAAGGGCATGGTGTATTGGCAGTACAGAGCTGAACGACTTGGCCACGAGCAGGATTGCGCGGGACTTGTCCGTATGGACGGCAGCCCTCGCCCCGTGTTGCAGACTGTTGGCGATTTCGGCGCGGATCTTAAGAAAAATATGCAGTATCTGGCGGGTGCCGAGGTCAAGGATGCCGAGGTCGCCATCGTGTTTGACTTTAATTCCATGCTGCTTTCCGAGATTGAGGACGCCTGCGGCGCGGACTTCTCCTTTGAGTTTGCAAATCCGCAGTTCTACTATCGCAACGCGCATGCGGGCATGTACCGTTTGCTGCGCAACAGCGATTACGCCGTGGATTACGTCAGTGCATCCCGCCCCGAGGAGTTTGCAAAATACAAGGTGCTGTACTTCCCCTACTATATCATGCTTGATCCGCAGATCGTGCCCCATTTGGAGGCGTTCGTAGCGGGCGGCGGTACGATCCTTGCAGACGAGGGCTTTGGTATGCGCCGGATGAACACCTGGATGCAGCCTTACGACATTGCCTGCAAGCCGCTCTTTACCGCAAGAATGACCGAGCGACGCATGGTGGCTGAGGAGTTTGTCGAGATTGACGGTGAGCTTGTGCGCATTCGTCCTTACAGAACCTTCTACCGTCACGAAGGCGGCGAGGCGGTGGCAACCTGGCGCGACGGCAGTTCTGCGGTGCAGAAGTACAGCTACGGCAAGGGTAAGGTTTACTTGTTCGGATTTTCTATTGGATATAGCTATCATGACACCCATGATCAGCGTCTTGCATCGTTTGCACAAAAGCTGCTTGCCGAGGCAGGGGTAGAGAAGAATACGCTTTCCGATACCCTTGGCGGCATTTACGAAAAGCGACTTGTCAACGGCTCGTATGAGGTCATTCACCTCTTTAATAACACCGATGCGGAAAAGGGATTTGACCTTAAAAAAACCATTGTCGCCGTGGGCGGTCACGGCTGCGTGCAAGAGGGCAAAGCCATTGTTCCTGCGGGCAGTATGGCATATTTCGTGGTCGAAAAGGACGCGTAAAGTAAATCAAAAAGGGGCGAAAGCCCCTTTTTGTTTGTGTGTTTGTTGCTTTAAGGCATCACGGTTCCGCGAGGAATTATGTGAACCGTGTAGTAAACGGTCGGATCACCGCCGACAAGGTAGGATTCCTTGATCATCAGCCAATCGTGATCGGCTGCAGCCGTGTTGTCCTCGGTAACAGACCAGTAAAGCGACTTTTTGATCATATCCGAGGTCAGATCGCCCACATTGTTGGTCAGCTCTCTGCCGTCGGTGTAATCGTACTCGCCATGCATGACGTAATAGCAGTTCTGAATGTTGCCTTGGTTTGCGCTGTCGCCTACGACGGTGCCCAGTCGCAAAATGTTGGCGTAGACGGGCGGCGCATCAAAGATCTTCATAAATGCGTTCTGAACGTGCTTGGGAATCAGCAGGATGTTGACAAAGATCTCGTAATCGCTCATGGTCGTGCAGCTTTGCAGACGGTCAAAGTGGTAATTGCTCAGGCAGTTACTGATGATCGCGCTGTCGGCGTTCATGCCCACCATGCCGCCAACCGCCACGTTGCCGCTTCGATGACGTACGCCAAAGCCCTTCCAGAAGGTCAGGTTCAGGTAAACGGGATTCTTATCGTTGAGCGCTTCTGCCATGACAAGGCCGCTGCCGTAGCAGTTGACCACGCTGCCGGTGTTGTATCCGCTGATCGCACCTACGTAGGTAGTTTGTGCCGTGGTGGCGACCAGAACGCCGCCAAACGAGCTGTTCTGAACCGTGCCGTTGTTGGTGCCGGTAATGCCGCCCAGATTGCTTCTGAGGCCGTCAAACAGACCGCCGTTGGAAATGCCCTTGTTGTTGACGTTATCCGAGCTGTAGGTGATCAGACCGATAGCGAGCGTGCCCGAGATCGTGCCGTTGTTGTTACCCGCAACACCGCCGATGTTGACGTCGGATCTCAGATAACCGTATTGGATTCCTGCGCAGGGAGCACCGATTTGCTTGTGGATATCGGTACCCGCAAGATCCAGCACGTACATGACGCTGTCGTCGGTGCATGCCTCCAGCGTGCCGTCGTTGGTGCCGGCAATGCCGCCAAGTGCCACGGTCATGTAGCCGGCGGCGGTTGCATCCGGAGCAAGCAGGCCCGTGTAGTAAGCGCTGATATTGTTTTCAAAGCGGGCAGGTGCTTCGGGATCGCCAAGGATGGCGCCGCGGTTCTCACAATTCAGGATCGTACCTTGGTTGTAGCCTGCAATAAATCCGCAGTGCAGAGTCGTGCTGATGCTTCTGTAGCCTTCCGTGATCGCCAGGCTGGTGATCATATTGACGTCAAAGTACATCCGATCGTTGATATCCGGGCTGTTCTGCATATCGTAAAGCACGCAATTCTGAATGGTGCCCGCATTTTCTGCGGCGAACGCGCCGGCGTAAACGATCATGGATCCGCTGCCGTTCAGGTGGAGCGTACCTGCCACCTTCAGCATACCGGTAATTGCGCAATTCTCAATCACAGCGCCCTGATGGTTAACTACTGCAATAAACGCGATTCTGGAGATATTCACGCCCGCGTTGACCGACATCGAGCCGGAGAGCTGCAGATTACGCACGGTTCCGTAGTTGTTCAGAATCAGCGCCGCATCACCCGAGGAGGTCAGCGTGGTGGCGAAGTTGTAAATTGCATGGCCGTTGCCGTCCAGCGTGCCGTAGAAGTTTTCCACAGAGGGCAGGGGCTTACCCATGCAGTTGATCGACGCCATCAGGTAAACCGTCTGTCCGGGCTTGCTATAAAGGTTGATCTTCAAAAGATCATCGTAGGTGTAAATGTAGAGGTCGTCCGGCTCAAAGCGGGCGAAAATCACATTCATGCCTTCCTTGACGGTGATTGTGCAGGTCTGATCTGTGCTGAATGGGGTATCGCTGCCAATCTCGCACCAGCCAATAAAGCGATAGCCCTCGTGCGGCGTTGCCGTAAGCGTGAATTGCTCGCCTGCCGTGACGTTACGGATCATCTCGGAAACGGTGCTGTATTCGCATCGGTCGGACAAAACGATCAGGGTGTCGGGCATGGTCAGATTCTTGAGCGTGGGCAACCGGTCGCTTTCGCACTCCCATACCGAGGGGTTCCAGTAAAGGGTGTCGAACAGGAATTCGGGGGAGGTCAGCTCTGCTATCGACTTGGGCGAGGCTGCGTCGTCTGTTGCGTCGACAACCTTGTTGCTGCTGCCGACCAGCTTGGAGCTTTGATCAAAGAAGCAGTCAAGCACCGTGCCGGTGTTGGTCTCTGTAAACGTGTCAAGCGCCTCTGCCTGCTTTGCATGCAGATAGCCGGAGAAGAAGCAGGAGCGGATGGTACCGTTGACGGTGTTTTCGGTGCAAAAGCCTGCAGCGTGCGCATCGTAGCCTGCAAGGATGGAGGCCACCGCGTAGCAGTTGGTGATCTTTCCGTCGTTGGAGCCTACAAATCCGCTCGTGTAATGGACGTTGGAGGCAACCTCGTTGCGCTCAATTCTGCCAAATACCGCGCAGTTTTTGATTTCCGTGCCGGTCAGGGCAACGCCAACCGCGCCGCTGACGTAGAAGGATGCGCGATCGTACGTTTCAAGCTCTTGCATCACCGCAATATCGAAAATCGCGGTGCAATCCTGAATCGTACCCTTTGCAAGTTGGCCTGCCAGCGAGCCCAGACGCAGTTGCTTGTGCGAAGTGCTCTCAACGGACGTGATCTCGGGACTCCACGAGCAGTGGCATCTTTCCACGGCACCCTCGGTGCTTCCGACGATACCGCCTACGTGTGCGTATCCGGTACCCCAGGTAACGCTGAGATTGTAGGGAAGCGTCACGTGCATATCGTCCACGTTGACCGTGCAGTCAGAAACCGTTCCCAGATTGTTGCCAACGATGAGGCCGAAATATACGTTTTCATTTTGCGAGGACCACATCTCGAACGCCAGAGTGAGCGAGGGATTTTGCACCGTGCAGTTTTTGACGGTGCCTTGGTTGCCGGCGCAAATCACGCTGCTTGTGTGATTGCGCATTTCAACGGACTTGTAGATGCCCACGGTACAATCCACAAAGCGGCAGTTTTCAATGGTGCCCGAGTTGACGGCAACCAGAATTGCGCAATTTGTGTCATACACCGCGGGAGCGCTTTGCAGCGAGGCGCGCTTGATAGTCAGGTTTTTCACGGTGCCTTGGTTGTTCAGAATCATGGCAAGGCTTTCCGTGCCGTCCAGGCTGAATGCGCTGATCGTATGTCCGCAGCCGTCAAAGATGCCCATGAATTCGGAAATGGGGGTAAAGGCCTCGTTGTAGAAATTGACGTCGTTCATCAATTTGAATTTGCCGCTGCTGCCCTCCATCAGGGCAAAGTCCTCTGCCGTGTAAATGGGGGTGTAATCGCGCCAGCCCGCGGTCAGCATCGTGTTTTCGTTGAGCGGATAGTCAAATTGATAAAGCTTACCGGTCGGCAGATACCAGCCTTCAAAAGTAAGCTCGCCCTTGGTGGGATCCGTCGGCTTTTCGGGGCATTCGTCTGCCCATACCTTCAGGATCGTCACGCTGCTGCCGCCGTCCGGGTTAAAGGAGACGTAGTATACGTTCTCGCGGTAAACGGCGCGCAGGGTGCGGTCTTCCGTAACGTTCTGATAATCACCGTCCCATCTGGCAAAGAGCATGTGCTCCACGGTGGGAGGCTCGGGGGGCAGGGCGTCCTTGCCGTGCTCCACGTGCTGCACCTCAATGACGTCGCCAAGGGGCGTGCAGAAGGTCACAGTATAGGAAATGGGCTCCCAAGTGGCCGTCAGGGTAATGTCACCCGTGATATTATCGGGAATGGCCGTGACGATCTGACCGTTCAGCTCCCAGCCAAGGAAAACGAATCCCGTTCTGGTTGCTGCTTTCAGCGGAGTTTTGGTATAAGAGACGTAGGTGTCGGGGCAGGAGTGCGTTGCATCCTGCGTGCCAAGGTACATGATCTTGTAGGAGTCTCCCGTCCAGCTTGCGTACAGGGTGACGTCGCCAACCGTGCCCTTGGGCAGGGTGGTAACGGGCAAGCCGTTCCAAAGCCAGCCGTTAAAGGTGCGTCCCTCTGCAGTCAGCGTGGGAAGATCAACGGAATCCTCAACGGTAAAGGTCTTGTGCACGCCGGCAAGCATTCCCAGCGTGTTCTGATAGGTGATTTGATAAGCAATCGGGCTCCACTTGGCCTGCAGCACCACGTCCTCGGTGTTGCCGATGGGAATGGAGGTCACGGTTTTGCCGTTCCACAGCCAACCCTTGAATTCGTAGCCTTTTCGTGCAGCGTCTCCAAGCACCAGCTCGGCATCAGATACCTGCGTCTCGGGATTTGCGTGCTTGGCACCGTGCAGATCGGTATACGTGATCTTGTAGGTCAGGGCGGTGAAATACGGAGTAAGCGGAGCGTTAGCAGCGATGTGCCAGGGACGCAGGGAGCGTCCTTCTCTATCGGTGACCAGCGTGCCATCCGCCGTTGACCAACCGCCAAAGGAAAGACCTTGCTTGGTGGGCACGGGCAGCGTGTAATCCTCTTGATACGTCAGCTTTACCGAGCCGTGTCCCTCCAGCGTGACGGTGTAGGTATTGGGAATCCACTTGGCCTTCAGCTTCATAGAAGACGTCACGGGCGTTTTTTCAAGATTCCAAAGCGTATTGTCCGCATACCAGCCGTCAAAGGTGAATCCCGTCTTTTTGGGATCGGTGTAGGAGAGCGTGTTGCCGTATTCGACCGAAACGATCTCCTCTTCGCCGTTGCCCGCGTCAAACGTGACGTGGCAGATAAAGGGGCGGAAGACGTGCAGGGTATAGGTTTTGGTGTTCTTTTGGTTGCCTGAGCAAACGGTCAGGATCAGGGTGTTATCGCCGTCGATCAGCGAAATCGGCTCCGATGCGGAAAGCTGCTCGTCATCCTCTGCGCGGTGCAGGGTATAGGTGGCGTATTCACTGACCGTGATGGTGTCGGAAAGGTCAATTTGCTGTGTATCAATCTTGACCGCGCCTGCGTATTCGTAGGTGCCGTCGGAAGCTTTTTCAAAGCCGTCCAGTGCCAGCAGCTCACAGTCGGAAAAAGGAGCAAGGTCCAGCCAGATCGCGTAAAGCGTGATATCCCCCTTGACCTGATCCTTGACAAAATCCCATGCATGCTCGCCTGCGGCATCGGTTGCCCAATAGCGGAAAACGTAGCCCGGTCTGGTGGGCTCGGCGGGCATTGCAGCGCATTGGCTATAGGGAACGGTCTGCGCGGGAATCTTGGAGCCGCCTGCGCTGTCAAAGGAAAGGATATACTCCACGTCATCTATACCATAGACGCACAGATTCCCTTCTAAGTAAGAGCTGTTACCCTCCTGCTCTATATGCACAGAGGAGAAAAATTCATCGGATAAGCCCTCGTAATAGATGTCACAGCCACTCTCTCCGAAAAAGTATGCGGGAATGAAGGTGATGCCCTTGTGAATATGAACCTCTTCTGCAAAGGCGATCGGCACGGATGCGACCAGACCGTACTTGTAAGTCATTTTCGCGCTGCCGTTTTCAAAGGTAAAGCTCGGATCCAATATCAGCTTTTCTATCATGCCGTAATCGGGAACCACCGCGCTCACGTGTGCACCCTCGCAAAGCGTCAGCGTGCCGATACGCATGGCGTAAGTGCCAAACAGGTTGGAGGAGCTTAAAGAAACGGTGCTGTTTCGGATCGTGGCATTCTGCGCTTGCAGGGAATAAAAACCGGCGCTGAGGATTTGAGAGTCAGACGTCATGCCGTCTATGGTCAAGGTCTGCAGCGAGAGCTCGTTTGCCAGTGCGGAGTTTTCAAGAATGATCGTGCCGTTCAAAAAGGACAGATTTTCAAGCTCGGTCAGAAAAGAGAGTCCATAGCTCCTTACCTTTACCTTGCCGCCGCCAAGTGTCAGGTTGCGGATATTGGTGCAGTTGTCAAGCATGCCGGACTCAATGGTGTAGGTGCCCAAAAGCTCCAGCGTTTGCAGGCTGCTGCAATTGGCAAAGGTTTCTTTGTCAATGACAAGCTTTGTGCCGGTCGCATCAATGCGGCAGGTGGTCAAGCTCGACATTTCGCCAATCAGCTTGCTAAGCGACCAGCGGTTGACCTCGCTGGAAAGCTCAAGCGTCAGCTCCCCAATGCCCTCGGCACCCGCAAGCGACGTGATGGCCAGGACGGGCTTGCCCTGAAAGGTTGCGGGAATGGTCAGCGAGGTGCCGGAAAAGTCGTCGGCAACCTTAGCGGACCAGCCGCTTTTTTCGGGCGTATAGCAAATGCCGTTCTCGGTGATTGGCTTGTTGGTGGAGATGCCTGGGGTGTTCCCGCCGCCGTATTGAGGGGTGTAGGTATCGCATTGCATCAGGCTGACGCTGATTGCGGCCAGCAAGCCAAAGATCAGAATCGCGCGCAGAATGCCGCGTGCGCGGGTATGTCTCTTGAAAACGTTCATGGTGACCTCCCATGTTGATGAATCAAAATATCAGTATCAATAAGTAATAAAGATATTATAGCACATCAACAAAGGCGGTGTCAAGCACGACACGGATATGACGTACGTATATCGGCTATGCGTTTCGGTACAGATCAAAAAGCTCGTAAAGCTGAGCGATCTGCCGCTCTGTCTCGGCAATCATGGTGTCGGCCTCGCCCGTATCGTCGTCCTTTTGCAGCTGTCGGTACAGATTCAGCACCTCGGCAAGCTCGGCCACGCTCTGATTGATTGCGCGTCGCACCACCACGGGCGCGCGGGAGTGCGCGTCGTCGCCCAAATAGATGCGTGGCGTATGAAAGCGCACCTGCAGCCCGGGGTCTCCGCCCTTTTCCCAGATCAGCTTGGCAAGGCGGTCAGCGTGCGCGAGATTCTGCTCTCCCAAGGCTGCAAATACGGCAGAGGGACGGGGCGCGGCTATGCGCAGCACGCGCGCAAGATATTTGTGCCTGGCTGCGTTTTCCCATTGGCGTGCCTGAATGCAGGATGCCGTCGTATTATAGTCTGCCCTGCGGTTTTCGTTTTGTCTCATAAGTACCTCCGATTGCATAATTCAATATATTCTATGCATTTTGCTGAACGGAATTTCCTTGACACGGGGCAGGTGTGGGTGCTATAATAAAGGCAGAAATCATTGTGCGGAGGGCAGGAAATGCTTCAGGATCTTCATTCGCATACCTATTATTCATTTTGCGGCGCGGATCAACCCGAGGCGGTGGTAGAGGGCGCGATTGCAGGCGGCCTTGACGTCATTGGCATCACCGACCACAACTACGGCGTCTGCTGCCAGCGACTGGACGTGTTTTTCTATCAGAATCAGGATCTTGGCGAGGATCATTACCGTTGCTTCAGGCGGTATTACGATCACATCAACCTGCTGCGCGAGAAGTATAAGGATCAGATTACCGTGCTGCGCGGCATTGAGATCTGCACCTTGGACAGATTCCGCTACCCCATTAACGACAACGACGATATTTCGTTCTTTGACTATTGCCTGATTGAGAACATTGACGCCATCGAGCAATCGGTTGCAAAGGGCGATTTGTTCGGCTTTGCCGAGCGGTGCGGATGCCGTGCGGGCGTGGCGCATACCGACCTGTTTGCTTTTGCCAAGAAGATTGGGTATGACCCCTACGATTTCTTTAAGAAAATGGCCGAGCGCGGCATTTTCTGGGAAATGAACGTCAGCTACGATCCCACGCACAATTACAGACAGCACCAGTACATGCTGGATTTCTTTGCTTCCCCCGAGCAGCAGGACATCGTGCGCCGCGCGGGCGTGGAGGTCAGCGTGGGCTTTGACGGCCACCGCATTTGCGATTATCTGCCCGAGCGAGTCAAGGACTATTGCAGGCAGATCGAGCAGATGGGAATCCGCATGCCTTTTGAGGAGTTGAAATAAACTGTTTTTATACATCATGAGGAGATAATTTATGAACAAGAGAATGGATCGCAACCGTCTGAACATTGGCGCATACCATCTCAGACCCTATGCCCGTACCGAAGCGCACGTCAAGGACGTGGCCGATTGCGGCATTGATTTTGTGGTCTGCATGGATAACGACCGTCCTGCTTTGGATCTTTTCCACAAGTATGGTGTGGGTGCCATCGTTTCCGGCATTGTTCCCGGATGGTGGGGCGGTGACGGAAGCAACGCAGGCAAACTGGCCAATACCAATCCCATGGAGAAGTATGAGGCCGCCTGTGCGTCTTTTGTTGATCATCCCGCAATTTGGGGGATTGACGTGGGCGACGAGCCCTCTGCACTGGATTTTCCATATTACGGAAAGGTCATCGACTATGTGAACCGTGCCTTTTCGAATCAATTCGCCTATCTGAATCTGTACCCCAACTATGCGTCTGTTTCCGGGAACAATGCGCAGGAAACCGTGAACCAACTGGGGACTGCAACTTATGCGGAGCATATCCGGAGATACTGCGAATGCGTTCCTTCCGACTACCTTTGCTACGATTTCTACCTTTACTCAATCAACGTTGCCAAGCACTATGAGAATCTTCGCGTAGTAGCCGATGCTTGCCGCAACACGGGGCGGAGCATGTGGATCGTGCTGCAGGTCAACTCCCACCGGCCCGAGGAATGGATGAGCGAGAACAACCTTCGGTTCCAAGCCTATACCTCCATGGCTTTTGGTGCAGAGAATATTATCTGGGCTTGCTACACCGCCGGCTGGTGGCACAATCAGGTATTGGACGATCAAGGCAATCAGACCGAGCAGTACGGTAAGCTCAAGCGCGTCAATGCGCAGATCCGTACCATTGCCGACGAGTACATGAAGTACCGCCGTGTGTCCACGCATTTTGTCGGATATCAGGGGCATCCCGATATGAATTGCGTACAACAGGAGAGTATTGAGTCCCTGTCCACCGGAGTTTTCTTTGATGTGAAATCGGATAACGGTGCGCCTATCCTTGTGGGTGAGATGGTCAGCCGGACCAACGACGGCTCGGCAGCGCTCATGATCTGTGCCGCTGACGACCCCTATGAGAAAGAGCCGAAGGAGTATCAGGTCACCTTCCGTGCGCCCAACCGCTGCATCCGCGCTCTTGGTGGCGACGGCTATCAGACCGTTACCGATCTTGGCGGTGTGTATGCCGTTACCGTAAGATCCAACGAAGGCGTGTTGATCACTGCGCGCTGATCCATCATTACTGTTTAACGAAATTTTATCACATAAAAGGAGAATTGAACATGGAATACGGTTTGCAATTATTCAGCGTTCGCGATATCACGGGCGCAGATCTGGAAGGCGCACTCAAGGCAGTGGCAGAGTTGGGCTATTCTTCGGTGGAATACGCGGGCTTTTTCGGCCACAGTGCAGAGACGGTTGCCGCATGGCAGGAAAAGTATGGGCTTACCTGCGCGGGTACGCACTCGGGCACGGCTGAGCTGCTCCCTGAGAACATCGACGCCACCATTGCGTATCACAAGACCATCGGCAACAAAAAGTTCATTATCCCGGGCGAGGATCTGAGCACGCTGGAAAAGATTGACCGCTTTGCATCCATTGTCAACGCGGCAATTCCCAAGATGGCAGAGGCAGGCATTGAGGTAGGCTATCACAACCACTCTCACGAATTCGTGGTCATGCCTTGGGGCTCCACCATTCACTCCGAGCTGGAAAAGAGATGCAACGTGTTCTTTGAGATCGATACCTACTGGGCGTTCAACGCAGGTCTTGACCCCATTCAGGTCATGAACAGACTTGCTGACCGCCTGCGCGTCATTCACTTAAAGGACGGTCACATGGGCGGTCAGGGCAAGGCACTGGGCGAGGGTGACGCTCCCGTCAAGGCGGTGCGCCAAAGAGCGATCGAGATGGGCATTCCCATGGTAGTTGAGAGCGAGACGCTGACTCCCACCGGCATCGAGGAAGTCGGAAGATGCATCAAGTTCCTGCGCGCTTGCGACGCGGAAGACTAATTATAAAAGCCGCCTGCGGGCGGCTTTTTTATGCAAAACGAAAATATCCGTAGGGCGGGGGCTTGCTCCCGCCGCGCAATGCAAAAAGCAGAATTGCGTTAGAAAAGCCGCCCATTGGGGCGGCTTTTCTGCAATTTTTTATTTAGTCAACCGGATCCAGCGTAATCGACTGCACCAGCAGCGTCTCGCCTGCCTTGCAATTGTCAAGGAAGTCGAAGCGGATCTGGCTGAGCATGCCGCTCCAATAAGCCTTGCCTGCAAGGTTGATGGTCACGGTGTGCCATTCACCGTCGGCGACCATGGTGTATTTCTGCGAAGCGGTCTCGGATGGATTGGGACTTGCCTCGGTCAGGAAGAACATCTGACCAATGGTCTTGGACGAGCCGGGAGCTAACTGATAGGTCAGCGTGACCGACTTGTACTTGGCGGTGTCAATCGCGCCTGCCACGTAGCTGAGATACATCAGCGGGTCCTCACCGGTGGAGGCGATGCACAAAAGTCCCTCTTCGGTCATTTCGTAGGATGCGTTGTTGAGCGAGGAAATGACGCGGGATGCCTGCGCATCGGTAAAGTCGATATGCTCGTAAGAAAAGGGCTTTTCGGGAGCGACGACCGTGACCTTGGCTACGTAGGAAAATCCTGCGCACTTGACCGTGATCTCGTGCGTGCCGGATACCACGGGATATACGACGCCCTCGCTGCTGACGCGGATCTTGGAATCGTCGTATTCGTAGGTCACGCCGTGTGCCGTGTCCCAGGCTTCGATCCAGGTTGCGTTGTCGTAGGAAATGATCGACTTGATCTGCGGATTGAAGGAAAGGGGATCGGTGTGGTCAAGCGAGTAGGTGTCGGTCACGAAGGGAACAAGGCTTGTCACGGCACCCGTGGAGTTTACCTTGTCATAAACCTTGATGCAGACCTGTGTGATCATGCCGCGGAATTCTACGGTGATCATGGCCTTGCCGATGCCTTGGATCTCTGCGGTCAAAGAGCCGTCGCGCACCGTGGCAACCTGCTCGTTGTCGCTGGTCATTTTCAGCTCCTTGGCATATTTGCGCAGTGAGGTCCATTCGTTTTGGAAGGAGGTGCAGGCATACAGGTCAAGCGTGACTCTGTTGGAGCGGGCGGAGACGTATACCACATCGTCCTGTCGGGGCGTAATGGCGACGAATTCAAGCGAGTCGGGATCGCGCATATCTCTTGCGGTCTCGGCCTTGATGTTCTGCTTGCTGATTTCACTCAGATCAATCTCATCGGAAAGGGAAAGAGTAAAGTCCTGCACGCGGGTGTTCCAAACGCCCCAGTCCTTGCCGTAAGCGTAGGCTGCAAAGGTGGGGGTGTCGGGCGCGATGTGACCGTTCTTGGTTCCGGATAGCCCTGAGTTGTGGCAGTAGTGGAACACGTTTTCCTTGACTACGTCCACGCGCGCAAAGGTTATGCCGTCGTTGGATTCATAGAAAGCAAGATAAGAGTCGGGACTCAGACGCGAGTCGGTGCAGATGGCAAGGAACTTACCGTATTCCTCCACGTACTTGACGTCCAAGGAGTCGTTGGAGCCGTTGCCGACCGCAACACCGTGGGATTGCATGGTTGCAGGCCAATTCTCATCCAGCGCGTTTGCGGTGGAGACCATGGTGAAGTGACCGCCCGAGCTGGAAAGGGTGTAGTACATGTAAAGAGTACCGTTCAGCTCCACAAAGCTGATCTCACCGTAGCCCCAGATGTTCTGCGGCTCGGTAAAGAACACGATGGGCTGCGGCTCGTTGCCGCCCCAACCGTTGCCGTTCCATTTTTCAAAAGGACCGTCGGGGTTTTCAGAGCGCGCTACGTAAATGCAGTTGTCGCACATGTTGGCGTTGACCGTGGAGGTGTAGCCGAGATAATAATAACCGTTAAAATAAATGACACCGGGGTCGCAGCAGGAGTAGTGGTCGTAGCTGTCGGGAGTGGGCTGCAGCACGCATTTTTCCTCGCTCCAGGTCTTGCCACCGTCCTCGGAATGCTTCCAGGAGATCCAGTCCCATTGCTCCGTGCCGCAGCCGGTGGTGGC
>JAZNYL010000088.1:0-10591 GCA_045594445.1 Eubacteriales bacterium | reverse complement strand
GTATCAAAATATGGTAAAAGTTGGCGGAAACGGCGATCCGAATCACCCGGCATTCACCCACAAGATCGTCTACGATTACCGCACCTTTGCCCAGGTATTTAGCAATGCTGGGTTTACCGCAACAGCGGTAGGGCTTTTCATTTGGCGAAGCGCCCACGATTTGAACCCTCGCCGCTCGGCTCAAAGCGCCGAGCGGCTATGGCTTGCGCCGGTTGCTCGACCAAATCCAAACGACCGTTGGCGCAAGCATAGGGTTACAAATCCCCCGGCGCTTGGTTGCATGGACCCGTCCCTGCAGTTATACGCTTACTTGTGCTGCGGGAGCAAGCCCCCGCCCTACGAAATCTTTCGCGTTCCAATCGTAGGCGCTTGGTTGCTCTTCTTCCCTATTCGGTTTGTTGATCTGCAGGACGTCGTGGGTGCCGTCCCTTCCTGATCTGCGTAAAGGTGCGTGTCACCGGGGACAGTTCTCAGTAACGCTGCGCATCACAGAGAACCGTCCCCGGTAACACTCGGTGACCGTCTTGACACCACAAGTCTCATTTGATATAATAAAGTAAACCAAGTGTTCAAGGAGGACGCCATGAAGCTACCAAAGTCGTCGGGCATTGTAAACCGCAGCGTGATCGGCAGAAGAATTGTCGCCTTTACCATCGACGTGGCAATAGCCGGGCTGATAACCGGCATTTTAGATGTGATCCCTGCAGCTTTGAACGCAAATTATCTTTCCTTGTTTCTCTTTCTCTTTGGCGTGCTGCTTGTGTTTTGTCGCGACGCGCTCGGCAGAAGCCCCGGAAAAGCACTTATGCGCTTGCGTGTGATTGATATCCACACAAAAAGAACCGCTTCCCTTTATAAACGGATCGTGCGCAACGTGACGTCGCCCATTTCATTCCTTGAGATTTTGTTCTTCCGCAAAAATACCGGCTCGCGCCTAAGCGACCTTTGGCTTGGAGTAAAGGTCGTATCGGACACCGAAACCCTCTTGTGAACAAAGTATACGCTGATTTTGAAACTAAGAAAAAACGATTTTTCCCCCTGCCCGACAAAAAGGCGGGGCTTTTTTATATCCTTGATCATTTCCTGCACTAAATCTATTGAAATTCCCCGCTTTATATGTTATAATAAAAGGTAGCGTTTTGCTTTTGCAAAGCCAATCAAAAAACTTTTCAAAAATTTTTTCAAAAAAATTCGCTCAAATTTGCAACCACGGCCGAAAAAAGTTGTGTATATAGGTGTGGAGTTAATTTGAGCAGATGGGAGGAACCATGCAAGACAGTGAAATTGTAGAGCTGTATTGGCAACGGGATGAATCGGCAATCGATCACACGGCGCGCAGATACGGCAGCTACTGCCACAAGATTGCGCTTAACATCCTGGAGTCCCACGAGGACAGCGAAGAATGTGTCAACGACACTTACCTCGCAGCCTGGAATTCCATCCCACCTGCTCGGCCGGAGGCCCTTGCGGCCTACCTGGGTCGTCTGACCCGAAACCTCGCCATCAACCGTCATAAGGCCAATCACGCTGCAAAGCGGGGTGGTGGCGAGTTTGTTCTTTCTCTTAACGAGCTGGATGAATTCATTCCCGATACCGTAGCCGAGCAACAAAGTGCCGAGGAGCTTGGTCGCCTGATCAGCGATTTCCTCCGTACCAAGCCGGCTGAGGCAAGACAGATGTTCGTTCGCCGTTATTTCTATAACGACTCCGTTGGCGACATTGCAGACGCCTTCGGAGCCACCCAATCAAAAGTGAAATCCGTATTGCACCGCACCCGACAGAGCCTCAAAGAGTTTCTGGAGGAGCGAGGCTACGATACGTAGTAAAGGAAGCATTCATGAAACAAGAAAAAATCGCCATGTCTATGTCTTATATAGACGATGATCTCATCATTGAGGCGGCGAAAGTCAGAAAGCCTGCGGCCCGCTCGACCAAGTGGCAAACGGTTGCATTCCGCTTGGGCGGTCTTGCTGCCTGCCTTGTGCTGGTGATTGGCCTGACCTTCGGAGCACTGACCGGCAGCGTCAGCATGGACGGCACAAAGCTTGACACACAGCCCACACCCGTGGTCACTGCGCGCTCCGCTCAGCCCTTCAGCCAGGCATCTGAATCCCCTTGGGAAAATATTCCCGAGCTCAGTCTTGACTTTTCAAGATCCACCTCTCTTTCCTTCACGGAGGGCACCATTGCCATCGTGAATTCAGACGGCTCAACCGAGCCCATAGAGCATAACCAAAAGGTCCGCGGCCTTGTCACCATCAAGCTGATGCCCGAAACGGTCGCCGACACCTACACCATTACCACCAATCGCGGCTTTGACATTGTGCTCAGCCTTGTTGAGGGCGAATGGTTCGTTCACATTGAAAAATAAAAAAATCATAAACACATTTTTAAGGAGAAAACAAACATGAAAAAGATTCTTGCAATCACTCTTGCACTGATGATGCTCGCTATGGTTCTCGTTGCTTGCGACAACGGTGAGCAGAACGTTGAAAACACCACCACCGATACCGAGGCTACTACCGACGCAGCAACCGAGGCAGGTACCTCCGCTGAGACCGAAGCAGGCACCTCTGCTGAGACCGAGGCTGACAACAACACCACTACTGAGGAAACCACCACTGCTGCTCCCGCAGAGCTGGCTTACAATTCTGCTGAAGAGCTGCTCAAGCTGCTCATGGATGCTTACAATGCAACTGCAACCGAGGAGACCATGCTGTACGTTTGCGGCGGTAACCCCTACAACTTCGAGACCACCAATCCCGAGGGCCCCGCTAAGTTCGTCGCTCTTGAGGACGCTGACTACGACGCAAACCTTGGCTACCCCACCGCTGACATCTCCAAGCAGGACGATGCAGCTTCCATGTTCAACATGATGAACATCAACGTTTTCAACTGCTATGCAGTTCACTTCACCAACAGCGCAGACGTTGACGCTATGGCTACCGCGATCAAGGACAACATCCTGGCTCGTCAGTGGATCTGCGGCGCTCCCGAGAAGCTGGTCATCGCTAAGATGCCCGGTGACTACCTGGTAGTCGTTTGGGGTGCTGTTGAGTTCGGCGGCGTTGTTGATCCCTTCACCGCAAGCTTTGCTGCCACCGTTGAGGGTTCTTCCATTGTTGTTGAGCACACCTTTGCTCAGTAATTGCTGACACATTGAAAAAATCGGGGCTGTTCCCATCCATGGAAGCAGCCCCTATATTTAAGATATTACAGGAGCGAAAAGATGCTTTTTTCAAGTATATCCTTCTTATATTTCTTCATTCCCGCAATCATACTGCTATATTTCATTGCGCCTAAGAAGCTCAAGAACGCAGTGCTTTTGCTGTTCAGCTTGTTCTTCTATGCATGGGGCGGTGTCAAGTATGCACTCCTGATGGTGCTGGCGATTGCGCTGGGATACGTATTCGGTCTTCTGATCGAGCGCTTCCGCGGCAAAAAAATCTCCAAGGTCTTTTTGTTCTTGGCCGTGGCTTCGATCATTTCCTTTATGCTGTACTTCAAGTACACCGACTTCTTTATTGAAAACTTCAACGCGATCACGGGCCTTTCGATTCCCCTGCTCAAGATCGTGCTTCCCATCGGTATCAGCTTCTACACCTTCCAGATCATCAGCTACGTCGCAGACGTGTACCGCGGTGAAAAGGCACAGAAGAACCCCATCAACCTGGCCGCTTACATTGCCATGTTCCCTCAGCTGATCGCAGGTCCTATCGTTCGTTATGCTGACGTTGCCCGCGAGCTGGAGACCCGTACCCACAGCTTTACTATGGCAGGCGAAGGCACTCGCCGCTTCATTCTCGGTCTTGCCAAGAAGGTACTGATCGCAAACTCGATGTACGATCTGAGTGAGCTGATCTACGCTGCCGAGGAAAAGACCGTGCTGATGTACTGGATGTACGGCATTTCCATTGCCCTGTATATCTACTTTGACTTCTCCGGCTATTCGGATATGGCCATTGGTCTTGGTAAGATCTTCGGCTTCCATTTCCTGGAGAACTTCAACTACCCCTTCATTTCCCGCAGCGCCACCGAATTCTGGCGCCGCTGGCACATGTCCCTGGGCTCTTGGTTCCGTGATTACCTCTACATCCCGCTTGGCGGTAACCGCGTTCCCAAGTGGCGTTGGTTGATCAACATTTTCGCCGTATGGATGTTCACCGGCTTCTGGCACGGCGCATCCTGGAACTTCATTATCTGGGGCCTGTTCTTCGGTGTCCTGCTTGTCATTGAGAAGTTCTTTTTGCTCAAGCACCTGGAAAAGAGCCACGTGCTCAGCCGTGTTTATATTCTGCTGGCCGTTATCACCAGCTTTATCGTATTCCAGATTCCCACGCTGGGTGAAGCGTTCACCTATATCGGCGGTCTGTTTGGTGCAGGCGGCATTCCCTTTGCATCTGCAGAAACCTTCTATTTCCTGCGCAGCTACGCAGTGCTGCTGATCCTTGCTCTGGTTGGCTCTACGCCTCTGATCAAGCATCTGGCAACCAAGTTCTCCACCTCCGAAAAGCTTGGCAAGGTGGCAAACGTGCTGGAGCCCGTCATGCTGGTAGGACTTCTGGTGGTAGTCACCGCTTTCTTGGTTGACTCCTCCTCCAACCCCTTCCTCTACTTCAGATTCTAATAAGGAGGTAAAAGTAACGTGAGTACAAAAATTAAAAATATTCTGAACTGTGCCATTATGGCAGTTATGGTTTTCGGCTTCTGTGCACTTTTCCTTCTTCTTCCCAAGGCAGAGTTTCTGGACAGCGAGCGCCGCGAGCCCGCAAAGTTCCCCGAGGTGACACTGGAATCCATCATGAAGGACGGCCTGGAATACGGCGAGAGCTTCATGAAGCAGTTTGACGACAACTACGCCCCCGATAACTTCCCCTTCAGAGACTTCTTCCGCAACATCAAGGCCTGGGTAGGCTCCAACGTCTTCTTGCAGAAGGATAAGGACGGCGTGTTCGTCGTTGACGGCATTGCTGCCGAAATGCAGGAGGAGATCGACGAGGAATCCATTGCACACGCAGCGGATCGCATCACCTTTATCTATAAGACCTATCTTGAGAAAAAGGGTATCACCCCCTATATCTCGATCATTCCCGACAAGGGCTACTTCCTTGCCGAGCAGAACGGCTACCTCTCCATGGACTACGACGAATTCATTGAGCAGATGCTTGGCAGTGTGGAGTTTGCCAAGTATATCAATATCAAGGATAGTCTGGAGGCAAGCGACTACTACGCATCGGATACACACTGGAATCAGAAGTATCTGATCGACATTGCAAAGCTGCTGGTAGACGGTATGGGCGGCAATCACGACAGCACCTACGTAGAAAACACGCTGGACGTTCCCTTCTACGGTGTTTATGCAGGCCGTGCCCCCAAGCCCCTGGCGGCCGAGACCATCACCTACTACACCAACGAAAACATGGAAAACGTCAAGGTGTTCAACTTTGAGAAGAACAAGCCCGGTTCGATCTACGACATGGAGAGAGCGCACGGCAAGGACGCTTACGACATGTTCCTTGGCGGTGAGATCGCAAAGCTGGTCATCGAGAATCCCAATGCAAAGACCGACAAGGAGCTGGTCATCTTCCGTGACTCCTACGGCCGCAGCATCATCCCGCTGATGATCGACGACTACGCAAAGATCACGGTCATTGATACCCGTTATCAGATTCCTCAGCTTCTGCTCATGGGCGTTAACTTTGACAACGCAGACGTTCTGTTCCTTTACAGCACGCTGATCCTCAATGCAAGCTCTGAGCTCAAGTAACAGAAAAAAGAGAGAGAACGCCGTTCTCTCTCTTTTTTCTCATTTCCCTTGCATTTCCCTCTAATGCGTGCTATAATGAACTATCAAAATACATACAGAGGTCAATTATGGTAACCAAACTCATCATTATTCTGATCGTACTGCTCAGCACAGCCTACCGCATCGTGCTTGGCATCGTGGAGATGCGCTCTGCAAACAATCCCACACCCGCAAACCTTGCCGACGTCTACGACGCCGAAACTTACGCCAACTGGAAACGCTACAGCCGCGAAAAATCCCGCCTGTCGCTGATCTTTATCTGCATTGGCGCAGTCATTTCTCTTGTACTGCTGGCCACCAACGCATACGCGTGGGCAGCCTCGCTCTTCCCTGTTGAAAACTGGTTTATGCAGCTGTTCTCGGTCATTGTGCTGGATCTGCTGGCCAACCTGATCCCCGGCATCGTGCGCAGCTATCTGTTCAACATGGTCATCGAGCAGAAATACGGCTTTAACCGTACCACGATCAAGACCTTTATCTTTGACCAGATCCGTTCCAATTCGCTGGAGCTGTTCCTCTCTCTGGCTCTGGCTATGCTGCTGCTCGCCATTCACCTTTGGCTTGGCGACTGGATGATCGTGGCCTTTGCCGCTGCCATGTTCCTCTTCTCGCTGTTCATTTCGTTCATGTACCCCATTTTCAGCCGCATTGGCAACAAGTTTACGCCCCTTGAGGACGGTGAGCTCAAGGACAGACTCATGGAGCTTTTGACCAAGCACGGATATAAAGTCAAGGCGATCGAGGTCATGGACGCCTCTCGCCGCACCACCAAGCTCAACGCCTACTTTACGGGCTTTGGCAAAATGAAGACCATCGTGCTCTACGACAACTTGGTCAATGCCATGACGCCCGACGAAATTTGCGCCGTATTCGCGCACGAGCTTGGCCACGGTCTGCACAAGGACGTGCTCAAAGGTCAGATTCTCAACATCGGCAACCTCTTGCTGATGGGCGTGATGGTATGGATCGCCGTCCGCGAACCCATTCTGCACACCTCGTTCGGATTTACCGAGGTCAACTACGGCTTTGCCTACATCCTGGTTGGCTGCGTGCTGGGGCTTGTGCAGCCGCTGACCGGCATGATCATGAACGCGCGCAGCCGCGCAGCCGAATATAAGGCCGACGCGCAGGCGGTCAAGGAGGGGTACGGCCCTGCCATGATCACCGCGCTCAAAAAGCTGGCGCGCGAAAACTTCGCACACCTCGCGCCCGCCCGCCTGGACGTGCTGATGGACTACTCCCATCCCCCGCTCGCCGAAAGAATCGCCGCGGTGGAGAAGCAGCTCGAAAACAAAGAATAATTCAAACAAAACAGAGCGCCGTGACGGTTATCCGTCACGGCGTTTTTTTAATACAGCTTATATTTGAGCCTGAGATTATCCGCAATCATGGCGATAAACTCGCTATTGGTGGGCTTTCCTCTGTTGTTCTGAATGGTATACCCAAAATAGGAGTTGAGCGTATCCACGTCGCCTCTGTCCCACGCGACCTCGATGGCGTGGCGGATGGCGCGCTCCACGCGGCTTGTGGTGGTCTGATATTTCTTTGCCACGCTGGGATACAGGACCTTGGTGACTGAATTGATGATATCCGAGTCGTTGACGGTCAGCAGAATGGCGGTGCGCAGATACTGATAGCCCTTGATATGCGCAGGCACGCCGATCTGATGAATGATCTTGGTCACCTGCGTTTCAATATCGGGTGTACGGTCGTCAATCTCCTGCACCTTTGCGGTCGGTACGGTTACCTTGCTTGTACCTTCTCTGCCGCGATCCAGATCGCGCAGATGGTCCGAAAGGCTGATAGGATTGATGGGCTTGATCAGGCAGAGCGACGCTCCTGCGCCCATGGCCTGAATGAACAGATTCTGATTGGAGACCGGCGAGGTGATGATAAACGCGGGCGCGGAATCGGGCGAGAGGTCGAGCTGGCGGCAGCTGCGAATCACGCCGATGCCGTCCAGCTTGGAAAGCCAGACGTCGATCAGGGCTACGTCGGGATGGTAGCGGTTGATCTTGGAAAGGGCTTCTTCCCCGTTGGAAGCCTCTTCTATATAACGGTAGCCCAGGCGCGAAAGCCCCTCTCTGAGCGTTGCGCGCTGCGCGGAATTCTCGTCAGCGATCAGTATTTTGATATTTGTATCCATGAAATTCGTGTCCTCCTGTAATTTCCTTTTATGTGCATATTTTACCATAAATTGGAAATAATTGCAAGATGCAAACGAACGAAATACCTACCAAACTTTGTCGCGCAGAATTGTAAATATTTACCAATTTGTATAATTCTTTACCAATTGCACATCATATTTTAGAAATTGGTGTCGGGAAATTGACGCGCGGCTCTCCCCGATCTTTGACACAAAGCGAGCAAAAGATGTGAATTTTTTTGTAAATCCGAATAATTCCATACATTTACTCTTGATTTCCCGCGCGTTTTGTGGTAGAATGAATCCCCCACTATGAGATTATGATTATTTCTATATATTCCGATAAATGCCAAACCGACAAAAAAGGAGGCAACCAATGGCTAAAACAACTATAGCAATTTTATACGATTTTGATAAAACACTCTGTACCACCGACATGCAGGAATACGACTTTATCAAGAACCTTGGCATGACCTCGGAGGAATTCTGGGGCGAGGCAGGTCGCATCGCCCGCGAAAACGAGGCTGAGCGAATTCTTTCCTATATGCTGGTCATGATCCGCGAATGCAAAAAGAGAGGCATTCCCCTGACCCGCGAATATCTGCGCTCCTGCGGTGAGCACGTGGAGCTTTACAACGGCGTGGTCACTTGGTTTGACCGCATCAACGCCTTTGGTAAGTCGCTTGGCGTGGAAATTGAGCACTATATCATTTCCTCGGGCACGCAGGAAATCATTGAAGGTACGCCGCTTGCGAAATACTTCAAAAAGGTATTTGCCTGCAGATACCTGTACGACAAGAGCGGTGAGGCGATCTGGCCTGCGCTGGCCATCAATTACACGCTCAAAACACAGTACATTTACCGCATTTCCAAGGGTATTTTAGACGTGACCGACGATGAGAGCGTCAACCGTGAGCAGGACGAGAGCCTGCGCCGCATTGCATATCAGAACATGATCTACGTGGGCGACGGTCTGACCGATATTCCCTGTATGAAAATGGTCAAGGAACGCGGTGGCAAGTCGATCGCGGTTTACCCCGAGGGCAAGGGCGATACGGTCAAGCCTTTGGTGGACGATGACCGCATCAATTACGTCTGCGTGGCCGACTACTCCGAAAACTCCACCATGGAAAAGATCGTCAAGCTCATGATCGAAAACATGGCGATTACCGAAAAGCTCAAAATTGAGGAGCGTCAGCAGCTCTCGCATTACAAGAGAACCAGAAAAAAGGATATCTGACACCCAAGCCCGAGGCGCACGCCTCGGGCTTTTTTAGACAGAACAAAGCGTGCACTACAAAGGCGTCCCCCGGGGGGAAGCTGGCGCCGCAGGCGACTGAAGGGGAATGCGTAAGTTTGAGTTTGAATTGTTACTGCCGAACGGATTACCATACTGTATAGTCCGCAACTCCCCTTCAGTCGCTGCGCGACAGCTTCCCCTCGGGGGACGCCTTTCTAGCGCGCATCTATTCCACACTCTTGTCGGCTTCGGATTTTTCTTAACTTAATGGCATTGATCCGAATACGTGATGCTTTTTTAAAAAAACACGATTTTTTTTGTAAATAATATTGCATTGCAGCATAATTAGTGTTATAATATACTGTGGTTAATTTTGTGGTGTATCGATGCTGAGTGCATCGGGCACTACCCAAAGGAGAATTTATTATGAGTCGCATGATCGGCACCATTTCCCGCGGAGTTCGCGCTCCCATCATTCGCCAAGGAGACGACATCACAGAGATCGTTACCTCCTGTATTCTTGAAGCGTCCGAGGACGCAGGCTTTGCATTCCACGACAGAGATATTGTGGCTATGACCGAGGCCGTTGTTGCAAGAGCACAGGGCAACTACGCATCTGTTGACAATATTGCCACCGACGTACGCGCCAAGCTTGGCGGCGGCACCGTTGGCGTGATCTTCCCCATTCTCAGCCGTAACCGCTTTGCAATCTGCCTGCGTGGCATTGCCAAGGGTGCTAAGAAAATCGTGCTTATGCTCTCTTACCCCTCTGACGAGGTAGGCAACCATCTGATCAGCGTTGAGATGATGGACGAAAAGGGTGTTGACCCCTATCGCGACGTTCTGACTCTTGCACAGTACCGCGAGCTTTTCGGCTATGAAAAGCACACCTTTACAGGCGTGGACTACGTGGAGTACTACGAGCAGCTGATTCGCGAATCGGGCGCTGATTGCGAGATCATTTTTGCAAACAACCCCAAGGCTATCCTGAATTATACCAAGAACGTGCTGTGCTGCGACATTCACACCAGAGCACGCACCAAGCGCATCCTGAAGGCTGCAGGAGCCGAGATCGCGCTGGGCCTTGACGATATTCTGACCGAGAGCGTGGACGGTAGCGGCTACAACGAGCACTACGGTCTGCTGGGCTCCAACAAGGCAACCGAGGATCAGGTCAAGCTGTTCCCCAGAGATTGCCAGGTTGTGGTTGACACCATTCAGAAGAAGTTGTACGACGCTACCGGCAAGATGATCGAGGTCATGGCAGAAATTTCATCCAGTAAGTTTCGGTTGGCGGTCAGCAGGTTTTTCGCATCCTGATAGCAGGCCTGCAAACGCTTTTGCACCTCGTGATCGACCAAAGCGGAGGTCTCCTGTGAGCAATCTAAATAAGCTTGAT
>JAZNYL010000087.1:0-14118 GCA_045594445.1 Eubacteriales bacterium | reverse complement strand
CATGGAAGCGGCGGTGGCGGCAGTGAAGCAGGAGGCGGCATACCTGTTTGGCAGTATGCCTGCCCCGGCCTATGCCGCCGGCACCGGCACCCATGCCCCCCACACCCGGCCGGCCACCCTGGCCGAGGCCCTCCGGGAACGGTCCGGAAAATAACCTGCGAACGGTATCGGCAGGATCTGTAGGGGCGGCGACCTGCCGCCTGTTGCCCGGCGGTTATCGATGGCTGGGTCCCTCCGGGGGCGTAGCCGGGGTCAAAGCCAAGCACGGTCTTGCCCTTCAGAGGAGCTTGCATCAAGAGATGCGAAAGGTTGTCCGCAAACAGCTTGATCGCGCCCTCGCAGGCCTGATCAAACATGTCGTTTCGGATCTCGCGCTCGATCGAGGGAGCGATCAGACGCTCGTAGGAATCGATCACAGCAGCGGACAGATACTTGTTTGCAGGGCTTTCGGGATTGGTGACCACACAATGGAACAGATAGTTGAGCACGATATCCGCCCCCACGGTCAGCGTGACCTTGAGATATTCCTCCTTCTCACCGCGGTTGATGGCTAAGATTCGGTGTGCGGGGATCTTTTTGAGCGGCTCGTTGTACTCATAGTACTGCGCGTAAACGCTGTCCTCTTCCTTGGCCTTTTTGCAGAAAAGCTCACCAAAATCAAAGGTCTGACGGCGCAGCGCCTTTCTGTACTCTGCATTGTCCGAGACGTCCTCGGCAATGATATCGCAAGCGCCTGCCAGCGCCTCCTCGGCACTCGCCACGCTCTTTTCCTCGGAAATAAAGCTCTCGGCATACACCTCAAGCGCAGGATCGTAAGAATCCTTCTGCGCCATGATGGCCTCGGCCAGCGGCTCAAGTCCCTTCTCTCTTGCCACGCTTGCGCGCGTTTTGCGGTGCGGGCGGAAGGGTCGGTAAATATCGTCCACCTCGGTAATGGTCTTGGCGTTCTCGATCGCCTTCTCGATCTCGGGCGTCAGCTTATCCTGTGCCGCGATCAGATCCTTGACCTCCTGCTTTCTCTTCTCGATGTTGCGAAGGTAAGTCAGTCTGTCCTCCAAGGTTCTCAGCGTGGTATCGTCCAGGCTGCCCGTGACCTCTTTACGGTAACGCGCAATAAAAGGGATGGTGTTGCCCTCGTCCATCAGCGCGATGGTGGCAACCAGCTTTTGTGTTTCAATGTTCAGTTCTTTACTGAGTGTTGCAATAATGTCCATGGGGGTATGCTTCCTTTACAATCTGGGATAATTACTTTTCAATTTTGACAAGAACCGCGTCGCCCTCGCCAAGCGTCATGCGATACACGCCGTCCTCGCTTTCCAGCGCGATGAACTCGCCGTCCTCGCAATCAAATACCGAGACAGTTCCCTCTGCGCTAAAGGAAAAATCATTTTCGTTTTCGTAATCGCGGTTGGCAAACAGCACGTAGCCGTTCGTGAACACGCCGATTGTCAGCTTGTCACCTTGTACGCTGTCCACAGGTCCCGCCGCGCCGCTCAGATACTGCACGTATCTTTCATTCGGCATCTCGCCCAAGTGATACACGCCCAGCGACTGCTGCTCGTTGAGAATAGAGCCCACCGCCTGCAGCTCACGGTTGATTTCGGCAATCATGTGATAGTGCGGCAGCGTCTCGCCTGCGCGAGAGATCATGCCGTTCTTCCAATGCCAGAAATCGTCATCCTCGGTGTTGTCCCTACCCGGTGTCCAGTAGGTAAAGTAGGAAATACGGACCGAACCGTATGCCAGCGACTGCCATACCTCCCAGCGAATCTCACCGTCGGTCAGATTGCGGTAAGGACCGTGCTCGACTACCAGGATAATGACCATGAACGGAATGCCGGTTTTGAGCGACTCGTTTCTGATCTGCTCAATATTGGTGAAAAATCCCGCTCTGTCCACGTTTTCATACTCGGATGCACCGCCGAAGGTGGAGTCGTAGATCTGCTGCTCACGCGCGTCGGCAAAGACCTTTTTCTGCTTCTGCGCACCCTTGAGGAAATGATAGTGGTCGTAGCTGATAATGCTCGGCTTGACCTTGGCGGTATATTCGGCCAAGTGATCCTCGTAGGTGGGATTGCCCAGCTGTTCGGGAGACGCGTAGTTGGGGAACAGATTGATATACGCCTCGTGCGCGGGATCAAGCTCGGCAAGAATTTCGCGGATCTCTGCCAGCGCGTCAAATGCGGATGCATTCGGCTCGTCCACGATGTGATAGCCAAGCAGCGCGGGGTGATGGCCGTACTTCTCTACCACGCCTGCCAGATACTCGCGTCTTTTTTCGGGGATGCTCATGGCACGGTAGATATCTCCGTCCGATACCATGACCTTCATGCCACGCTCGTATGCGGCATCCAGTACCAAAAGGTTAGTCGCTGCATCAAATTCGGCCAGCATGAGCGTGAAGCCCGCGTCCTTGACTCTGTCGATCTCCTCGGTAGCAAAGCTGCCGTCCTTGCGGTAAATAAACTCTCTTGTGATTCCACACCAGTAAGTAATCGGGTATTGCATCTTCGATCCTCCTTATTTCTTTTGCAGTAATGCGATCTCACGGTCATCAAGATATCTCCATTGACCGCGGTCAAGCGCGGGGTCGAGCATCAAAGGGCCAAAGCTGACGCGCTCCAGGTACGTGATCTGATTGTGCACCGCCTCCATCATCAGCTTGATCTGATGGTATTTGCCCTCGGTCAGCGTGATCTTGCCTTCCCTCTCACCGCCAAGCACGACCGTGCAGGGCGCGGTGACGTAGCCGCCGATGTCCACGCCGCTCTCAAGCGCGACAACGTCTGCCTCGGACAGCGGGAATTTGACGCGAAAGGCGTAGGTCTTGGCCACGTGGCTCTTGGGGGCAAGCAGCCTATGTGAGGTGTCGCCGTCGTTGGTCAGAAGCATCAGCCCAAGCGTATTTTTGTCAAGGCGACCGCAAGGAAACAGGCCGATCTTTTGCAGCTCCTCGGGGAGCAGCTCGATCACGGTGGGTAAGCGGCCGTCCTCGGTTGCGCTGACGTAGCCCTCGGGCTTGTTGAGCATGATATAGGTAAACTTGCGATAGCAAACCGGCGTGCCGCAGTACACGACGCACACAGCGCCGGGATCGACCTGCATATCCGCCTTGCGTGCCACCACGCCGTCCACCGTGACTCTGCCGCTCCTGACCGCAGACGAAATCTGCGAGCGCGACGCGATACCGGTGGAAGAGATCATCTTATCCAGTCTCATAGCCCTCTCCTTCCCATTTTCTAACAATATATTATACCATAAAATCCTTGCTTTGTAAACTGTTTTTTTGTCTCCCGCTCCATTTTCATGATTTTGAACACATCATGCCCGCCCGATTTGTACAAGTGTGCGAAGCAACAATTTTTAGCCGAACGGAAATCGAACCGAATTGCCCGCCAGCGATGCATTTTCGCATCTTTCGGCGCGCTTTCGCTCGCAAGATTTGTATCTTGCTTCGCAAAATCGCCCCAAAATCTATCAAAAATTCATTCGCCGGCGGGTGCAAGCAGTTTTGACGCAGCAGATTTTTTCGAGCCCAAAAGCTTTTCCCGCAGGGCATATAGGCAATATGTCCAAGGGAAAAGATGAAGGGATCGGACAAATCTGCACGTCAAAACCAACTTGGTTCGACTCCCGTTCGGCTAAGCAAAATCAAACTGCACAGAGAACCGTCCCCTGTGCTCCTGCAAACTGTCCCCCCTGACATGCGCGAAAACCGAGAATTATGCCCAATATAAGCAGAAAATCCCCCTTGACCGAAGGATTGAAACATGATATAATACAAAGGACAACAACACCGAAAGGAAGGCAAATTTTATGGATCTGACCTACCATCTTTCCTACGACGTTCTGCACAAGGGGACCCTCTCTCCCCGTGCTTATTTTATTCCCTATCACTCTGCCGACGCGGCTGCACGCGATCTGCGCGCCCAAAGCCAGCACTTTGTCAGCTTGAACGGTGATTGGGACTTTTTGTTTTATTCGACCTGTCAAGAGCTCCCTGACATAACCGCTGCAGGATATCCCGACAAGACCCCCGACAAGATCGAGGTGCCCCGCTCCTGGCAGACCATGCTTGGCCGTGGCTACGACACCCCCAACTACACCAACGTGACCTATCCCTTCCCGATAGATCCCCCTCACATCCCCGAAAATAACCCCTGCGGCGTTTATATGCGCGATTTCTACGTGCACCCCGCCATGCTGCAAAAGACCGTGTGCATCAATTTTGAGGGCGTGGACTCCTGCTTCTACCTCTTTGTCAACAATCAGTTTGCCGCCTACAGCCAGGTCAGCCACATGACAAGCGAGATTGATATTACCCCCTATCTGCAAAAGGGCACAAACACGCTCAAGGTACTGGTCTACAAGTGGTGCGAGGCAAGCTACCTCGAGGATCAGGACAAGTTCCGCTGGTCGGGCATTTTCCGTGACGTTTATCTGCTTCTGCGCGATCCCGTGCATATCGTGGATATTTACAATCACCCCAAGGTGGCCGACGACTTTGCAAGCGCAGAGCTCTCTTGCGAGCTGACGCTTTCGGGCAAGGCGCAGGTATCCTATTCCCTTTCCGCACCCGATGGTGCAACTGTGGCGTCCGGCAGCCTGATGGCTGACGGCGAGGCCGAGATCAAGATCTCGGTCGACGCGCCCGAATTGTGGTGCGACGAGATTCCCAATCTCTATGTGCTGCATCTGCACACGGGCAGCGAATATATTGACGTACCCGTAGGATTCAAGCACGTGCTGATCAAAGACAGCGTGCTGTATATCAACGGACAAAAGGTCAAGGCCAAGGGTGTCAACCGCCACGACAGCCATCCTGTGCTGGGCTCGACCACGCCCATGGATCACATGATCCGAGACCTTATGATCATGAAGCAGCACAATATCAACACCGTGCGCACCAGCCACTACCCCAACGACCCGCGTTTTCTGACGCTTTGCGACCGCTACGGCTTTTACGTGGTGGACGAGGCAGACTTAGAGACCCACGGCATGGCCATGGTGGGCAGATGGGACGAGCTTTCCGACTCCCCCGACTGGACCGAAAGCTACGTGGATCGCGCACAGCGCATGATGGAGCGCGACAAAAACCACGCGTGCGTGCTGATGTGGTCGGTCGGTAACGAAATGGGCGTTGGCCGCAACCACGAGGCCATGGCCGACTACTACCACGGCCGTATGCCCGGTTGCCTTGTGCATTGGGAGGACAAATCCCGCCGCAACACCGACCATATCCGCACCATTTACAAGGATAAGACCGACGATGAGATCCGCGAGCTGGTCAAGGACGATCACCTTGATATCGAGAGCCGCATGTACCCCGACCTTGCTGAGATTCAGAACGTGTACTTTGACCGCAAGCTGTTCTCCAAGCCCCTGTTCCTTTGCGAATACTCCCACGCCATGGGCAATGGCCCCGGATGCCTTGCCGATTACTGGGATCTGATCTACTCGCACGACTCCTTCTTTGGCGGCTGCGTTTGGGAATTTATTGACCACGCATGTGCCATCGGCGACGTTTACACCAACCCCAAGTTCCGCTATGGCGGCGACTTTGGCGACACCCCGCACGACGCCAACTTCTGCACCGACGGTCTGGTTTACCCTGATCGCCGTCCGCACACGGGTCTTATGGAGTATAAGCAGATCATCAAGCCCTTCCGCGCATCCTTTGATCAGAGCACGGGCACGCTGACGCTGACCAACCTGCGCTACTTTACCTCGCTTTGCGACCTTGATCTGCATTGGAAGCTGGAGTGCCGCGGCAAGGTAGTCGCTTGCGGCAACATCCCCGCACCCGACGTCGCCCCCCAGACAAGCGCAGACTTCCATATTGACGTGGATGCTCCCCTTTCGGATTGCGCATATCTCTTAGTCACCCTGACACAGAACACCGACAAGCCCTGGGCGGCTGCCGGTCACGAGGTTGGCTTTGCTCAGTTTGAGATCGAGATGCCCGCCGCTGCAAAAGCACCGCTTGGCGCAAACACCTCGCCTTACGCATTCGTCAAGGCAGCGCAGGCAGGCGACGAGATCGCCGTCACCACCGCGAAAACGGTTTACACCTTCAAGGATGGCTTGATTGCGGGCATTTGCGATCAGGGCAAGCAGCTGCTGACCTCGCCTATGACGCCCACCGTTTGGCGCGCGCCCACCGATAACGACAGAAACATCCGGGGCGAATGGCAGCGTCTGGGTCTGCATACCGCAACCGTGACCTGCACGGGCTGCGAAATTGCCGAGCAGACCGATGCGTTCGTTAAGGTCCAGGCAGCCATGACGCTTGGCAACGAGGGGGCTGAGCCGATTGCCAAGATGCACGCTACCTACACCGTATATGCCGAGGAAGGCTTGACGATCGATATTGACACCGAAATTCGCCAGGATCTGCCTCACCTGCCCCGATTCGGCCTGCAGTTCACCATGCCCGAGGGCACCGAGAACCTGACCTACTTTGGCAGAGGTCCCGTGGAATCCTATGCGGATAAGCATCACGCTTCGCACGTAGGTCTGTTCCGCACCACCGCTACCGACAATCACGAGCCCTACGTTTTCCCGCAGGAAAACGGCGCACACGCAGACACTCGCTGGGCTTGCTTCTCTTCTCTGGTCGGCCACGGCATCGCGGCCCTGTCCACCGCTCGCGCGTTCAGCTTTAACTGCTCGCACTTCACGCCCGCGCAGCTGACCGAGACCGCGCACAACGACGAGCTCGTGCCGCTCGGGGAAACGGTTGTCAACCTCGATTACCGCCACGACGGCATCGGCTCCAACTCCTGCGGCCCTGCCCTTATACCCAAGTGGCAGTTTGCAGAAAAGAAATTCTCCTTTACGCTGCGCCTGCTGCCCGCATTCGTTGAGGACATTGATATGTTTGACGAAATTGGCAGACAATAAAATATCATAGGGGCGGATTTCTCCGCCCCTTTTTCATGAGTATGCAGAATACTATGAGCCAAATCATTGTAGGGGAGGATATCATCCTCCCGCACGCGACCAGGAAAAAAACGTGTTCGGATCTCACCATTACGTACTCTTTTCGTGCGGGAGGATAATATCCTCCCCTACGATTGATCTTTGCGCTCACTCTTATAGTAAAACCCCCGCCGAATACTCGGCGGGAGTTTTACTATGTTTACTGTTATCAATTCTTCTTTTTTCCAATCACAAGCGCGCCAAGGCAAATGCAAGCGATCAGAGCCATGGAAGCGGTCACGGACTTGCATCCGCCCTCGGCTTCGGGCTCGGTTTCGGGCTCGGTCTCGGTCTCGGTCAGAGGGGCATCGGTCGTTTCAACCGGCTCGGTGGTCTCTTCTTCGGTGGTGGGAGGCGCGGGCACGGTGTTCTGCTGCGTGCTGACGTAGCTGTACTTGAATCTTGCGCCGGGAGCAACGTCACCCGAAATGTAGAAATCCATGATATCGCCCGAGAAGGTGGAATAATCACCCTCGTCGTGCACGTTATCCGTCCAGGAGAAGTTGACGGTAAAGTCGTTACCCGAAAGTCCGAGGTCACTCTTTGCCACCTTGACGGTCATGTATCTGCCGTCCACGGTGTAAGCACAATCCGCAACCTTAGTGGACTCGTAGCCGTTACCCGAAAACTTTTCAAGCACGACGGTATCAGCGCTTGCCGCAGACTTGTTAATGACGTACTCAAAGGTCTCCCAACCTTGATTCTGTTGGTCGGAGTCGATATACAGCGTCATCCACAGGCTGTCGGTATAGGGTGTGATGTTCTCTGCGCACTCGACGTTGAAGTACACGTACTCATCGTCACGTGCCACCTGTGCACCGATCAGATCGTTTCTGCCCGAGGTCTCGGTATACTTGTAGTTGCCGTAGCCCGAGCTCTTGCGATCACCCGTATTGTTGGCGTAAGCCTCGTAGTAAGGTGCGACGTCCTTCCACTGTGCCTGGCCTGCACCAAGATCAATGGTAGCGGCAAAGCTGGGCTCGGGAATGGGATTGACGCCCTTATACCGGCGGGCAAAGTTGACGAACTGATAGTAATAGTGATCCTTCAGCTCACCCTTGGTGGGCTCAAGGTCACGGGAGTGCTCGTTGTCAAACTGGTCAACCAACGCGTTGTTGACCTGGGAATTTGCACCACCCCAGGGATTGGGCTGACGCCATGCGTGCCACTCGTTCCAGCCGGTGACGAAGATGACCTCGGGATCCACCTCCAGCGCATAATTAAACTGCTCTGCAAACTGGTATCCCCACAAGGATGCACTCGGGCCTTCCTTTTCGTATCTGTCAGGGTAATCCGAGGTATAGGATCTGCCCATGACGTTTTGGCCGTTCATGGCCGTGATCTCGTGCGTGACGTAGTTGTGGTTGACCGCCACGCCTACCGACATCTGCTCAACCTCGCCCTTCTTCAGGCCCTTTGCACCCGTTGCGGAATACAAAGCCTGCGGATAGGTGGAAAGCCAGCCCCATTGCTTGGCCGCCGTGCCTGCCACCAGATACTCGGGCTGTCCTGCGCGCCAGTTAAAGAAGCTCTTGATCTCCTTGCCGATATCACCGCTCGGAACTGCGTTACGGATGCCCATCAGCATGGGCTTGCCTTCCCAATAGAACCACAGATCCTGGTAAAGACCGGGCTTATAGATATCGTGATAGATCACGTTTGCCTGCGAAATGGCTCCATCGTGCGCACCGAAGGGCAACAGGAAGGAAACCTTGGGCACGTCCACGCCACCGCTCTTGAGTGCCTCCTCCCAGGTGGGATACAGCACAAGATAGCTCTCTCTCCAGGTAAAGCCGCCGTTGGTATTATCGGTAAAGACGGTGTCTACACCCGCATTGGCCAAAAGCTCGGCCTGGCGACGCAGCACCCAGGGGTCCTCGGTGGTATAGAAGCCGTAGATCGGCTCGTTCCAGAAGCAATAATGTCCCTTTCCCTGCCAAGCTGCGTGATTATAATCATTCTTGGCGTCCGGATATTCCTTTAAGAGCTCGGTGGTATTGACCGCGCCCTTGGATGCCGTTTCCTTGGTATGCCAGGTCCAGTAGAACATGGCCAAGGTTTTATCCTCGCGAGGTGCGCCAACGTCAGCGTAGGTCAAGGAAACTCTGCCAAGGCCGTCGGTAAATACCCAGGTGTCTGGCATGACCGTGGTCTGATGGCTCAAGCTGTCCTCGGGAATGATCACGGGCTCGTCAGGCTCAACGATGGTCTGCGGCTCAAGCTGGAAGAAGGGCTGCTCGGGATTTTCCACGAAAACCACGTGCATATCCCAGTCCTTTCTGCTCTCGGAGCCGTTGGTATAAACAAAGCTGCCGTTATCCGAATAGTCCTGTACCCAAACGCCAACCTGACCGCGCACGTCGTGAATGCGCAGGAAATACTCGCCTGCGGGCAGCGGATCAAAGTTCAGCTTGTTGTACGCGTTGTCACGCAAGGGGTCAAAGCGCTGCGTGACCAACGGATCGGCCATGATGGTCATATCATAATTGGTGTCCCACGCGTAAAGGCTGAGCGTGGCTGCCGAATCCGACGTGCTCCACGTGGGCATAGAAACGGCGACCTCGGTAAACGCACCGTTGATGCCCAGGCGGATACCGTAGTCCCCGCCAACGCTTTGCGCGCTTCTGCCAGTGCCCGAGCTGCTGTGTACCTTGACCACAGTTCCCTCGGCCTGCACCGTGACGACAGCAATGGCCGCCAGCATAGACAGCGTCATCAGCAAGCAAAGCACGCTTACAAGGGATTTTTTGAATTTCATAATAGTACCTCCTTTGAATGATGGGGGTGTTGTTGGCAAAATTATACCACAGAAACCGTTATCCGTCAATAGATTTTCGCTATTTTGCCAAAAGAAAGGCAGACAACGCCCTCGGGCATTGTCTGCTTTGGATTTTATCGGAAAACACAAATGATCAGATAGATCAGCACGCAAAGTATTGCTCCGGGAGACGCAAAGGCCAAGCCGATATTCCGCGCTACCGCACCTGCCGAAAGAGACTCTGCGGGCTTATAGGAATCCTTGGCGTTTTGCTTGGCATAAGCGCGGTAGAGTCTGCTGCACTCGCCGCAAAATACGGCCAGACACAAAAGCAGCGCCGCGATCATGACGATCAAAAAAAGCGTCGTGGCGCTCTGCGTGACGTAAAAATCCGCAAAACCGCTCTGCCCGAATAAGCAGAACAGATTATACAGAAAATGCACGATCATGGTGCTGAACAAAGAGCGCGTCGCGTACATGGTCAAGGCCAGAATCACACCCGCAAACAAATACACGGGCATGGCCGGCAGGTTGAAATGCAGCATGGAGAACAACAGCGAGCTGACCGCCACGGCACACACCACGCCCCTGCCCTCAAATTCCGCACACAGCACGCTGCGATAAATGGTCTCCTCGCAAATCGCGGGCAAGATCGCGTACGCCAGAATCAGATATAGCATACCCGCCATGGTACCGTCGTGCCTGGAGGTGAAGGTGTCATAGAGCACGAAGCTCTGTCCCTCGCTCAGATTTCCCATCAGCAGACTGAGTAAAAAGCAGCCTGTGACCAAAGCACCTGCCGCACTCGCCACAAGGAAAATGTGGTCCGGCTTGGGCGGTGCCAGGCGCATGCGCCCTACGTAACCCTTGCCGCGAAAACGCAGGAACAGATAACCGGGAATGATGAAAATCAAAATCTGCAGCAGTACCACGGCCAGATATTCGTTATTGCGATCCAGCAAAAACGCATCGATCAGGCGCGAGAGTAAAAGCAGAACGAAATTGGCAAGCACCAGCAGCAATACCGGATCAAAGGGCAGCTTGCCCAGCAGCGGGATCTGCTTCCATTTATACATAAAACGCTGCCAGCGCACGTTCTCACCCGAGTCGGTCTCGGAATCGGATGCCTCGTCAGGCTCCCACGCGTCGTCGGTCTGCTCGCCGTAATCCTCGTCGCCAAGCAAAGAGGGCTGCTCGTATGCGTAATCGCCGTCGTTGATCACAGTCTGCTCTGCATCATCCGACAATTGCTTCGGATCCTGCATATCCACACGCCACTCCCCCTTTTCGTTGATGATAAGCTGTACGGGCACGTCGTACCCGTCGTGCGGCAGCGCATCGGTCATGCACGCCTCAAACGCAGCGCAAGCCGTCACGCCGTCAAACGCCGCCAAGAATCGGTCGTAATATCCTTTTCCGTAGCCAAGTCTGTGCCCGCGGGCGTCCACCGCCAAAGCAGGCACAATGCAGAGCGCACGACCGTCACTCTGCCAGGGCAAGCACGCGACCGAGGGCTCTTGCAGGCCAAAGCTGCCGCGCATCAGATCGTCGGGAGATCCGACGATAAAGAACGCCATGCGCCCTGCCTTATCCAGGCATCTGGGATAGGCTACGACCTTTCCCTTTTGCCACGCGTCGGCCGCTACGGCCGACAGATCAAGCTCGCTGCCGCGCGCAGCGTACAAAAGCACGCTGTCCGCCTTGGCATACGCATCCGAATCCAGAATATGCGCACAGATCTGCGCATTCCGCTCCTCCCGCAGCCGCGCAGGCATGCCGTCACGCAAGCCTGCATAGTACGCGCGAAGCGTTTTCTTTTGAGAATCAATCATTTCGCAAACACGGATGCACCGATCTGCTCGGCCTTCTCCTTGGAGCACAGTGCCTCTACCAGCGCAAGGCCGAATTCCAGCGCTGCACCCATACCCTTGGAGGTAATGACCTTTCCGTCGCACTCCACGCGCGCGTCGGTCAGGGTTGCCCCCTCCAGATACTGCTCAAAGCCGGGATAGCAGACGGCACGCTTGCCCTTCAGATATCCGCGCTTGCCAAGCACCATGGGTGCTGCACAAATTGCGCATACGTACGCATCGTTGCGCACAGCGGCACGCAAAGCGGCATCCACCACGCGCGAATTGTCCAAATTCTCCGAGCCGGGCATTCCACCGGGCAAAATGATCATATCGGGAGACGAATCACGGTACATGGCGTCCGGAATATCCGCTTGTACGCGAATGCCGTGCGCACCCATAATGCTGTCGCCGCCCACGCCAACCGTGGTGACCTGCACGCCCGCGCGACGCAAAACGTCCAGAGGTGTCAGCGCTTCGATCTCCTCAAAGCCATTAGCCAAAAACAGATATACCATGTGCCCCTCCTGAAATTTTATGCGAAAAACGTGATCAGATCGTCGATCTTGACGCTCTGCTCTTCTCTGCTGACCAGATTCTTGACCTTGGCCTCTCCTGCAGCATACTCGCTGCCGCCGATAATGACCACGTGCGAAAATCCTTGACGCACGCCCCAATCCAACTGCTTGCCAAACTTCTTCTTGCCGATATACAGCGTGGAAGCCACGCCTGCATCACGAAGGGATTCCACAAGGCAAGCGCAATGCTCGTAGGGCACGTCGTCAAATACAGTCACCAGCACCTTGGTGCCGCCTGAATACAGATCGGGAATCAGGCCGTGAATGGTCAGGAAGTTCTCCAGCGTCACGTCGCCAAGGCCGTAGCCCACGCCGCTGATCTGGTTCTTGACGAAAAGTCCTACCAGGTTGTCGTATCTGCCGCCGCCGAACATAGCGCGATTGTTCTCGGGGGCTAAGTCAAATACCTCGAAAACGGTACCGGTGTAGTAGTCAAGACCGCGCACGATACCGAAATCAAACGTGCAATAGCGGTCAAGTCCCATCTTGGTCAGCATATCAAACAGGCTGACAAGCTCCTGTGCGCCGCGACTTTCGGGACAGATCGCGCAAGCCTCTGCCGCGCTCATGCCGTAAAGCGAATCGATCTTGGCAATCTGCTCTGCACCAAGGCCCAGCTCGCCCATTTCCTTTTCATAAACCTCGCGCGGGATCTTGTTCTTCTTGTCCACTACCTTGGAGACCTTGCGTGCGCGCTCTTCGCCCTCACCCGCAATGGCGGCAATGACGTCGTTGAAGAAACGGCGGTTGTTGATATGCACGCGGAACATGGTCTCGTCCGCGCCAAAGGCACGCAGAATGCGGATGGCGCTGGTGATGGCCTCGAGGTCTGCTTCATAGGTGTCGCAACCGAAAATATCTACGTTTACCTGCCAGAATTCGCGCAGTCTGCCTCTCTGCGGACGCTCGTAGCGATAGCAGTTGGGCATGGAAAACCACTTGAGCGGGAAATTGAGCTCGCCGATCTTGGCAGAAACCATACGCGCAACGGTGGGCGTCATTTCGGGACGGATGGCCAGATGGCGGTCACCTCTGTCAGTGAAATGATAGGTCTGCTCGTTGGCGATCTCCTCGCCGCTCTTGGCAGCGTAAAGCTCCAGGGACTCCAGCATAGGGCCTGCATATTCGTCAAATGCGGCATCCTCCAGCGTCTTGCGGATCTTGCCAAAGAACCAATTGCGCAATACCATCTCGCGCGGATAAAAATCTCTTGTACCCTTGTAAGGCTGTGTTGAAAGCTTTTCCATATTGTCACACTTCCTCATTTTATTATTAACTGTATTATTATACCATATCCGAGCAGGGCTTGTCAATCACAAAGGCTCAATCAAGCAGATCAATTCAAAACATTTTTGTCCGCTTTTTCAGATATTCTTTCAAAAAACACTTGCTTTTTTGAAAAGGGTGTGATATAATAATACGCGTGCCGGCGAAAAGGCACAAAAAACATGGAGAGATATCGAAGTGGTCATAACGGGGCTGACTCGAAATCAGTTTGTGCTAACGCACACGCGGGTTCGAATCCCTCTCTCTGCCCCAGATGCGGTTTCATACCGCTAAAAGAAGCCGCAGGACTTAGGTGTTCTGCGGCTTTTTGATACTAAGTGAGGATTTATTTATGGATGAATATTATTGCCCTAATTGTGGTGCAACACTAAATGACCAATCAGGATTTGACCCTGGTAAAGGAACTTGGACATGTACCGAATGTGGTCAACATTTGATGGATGATGATATATACGAAGGCGATAGTTTCGAAGGAGTTGCTTGGTATTGCGATAATTGTGGAGCGCTCTTGAATCGCCAGTCGGGATTTTCAGATAGTTTAGGCTCATGGACTTGCACTGAATGTTACCATGTTAACGGTACAACTGAGGATGATATCCTCGACGATGATGAAATCATTAAATGTCCCAGTTGTGGAGGTGCGTTAAACAAACAATCCGGATTC
>JAZNYL010000086.1:0-23389 GCA_045594445.1 Eubacteriales bacterium | reverse complement strand
GTACGGAGAGACTTTGCTCAACGTATAGAAAAAGGGAGCTACTTTGCATAAGTAGCTCCCTTTTTGTTTGGTACTGCGGGAGCAAGCCCCCGCCCTACGGTTGCCCGGATATTAGGTGAGAAAACCGTTTCCGTTCTTTTTGAGCAAAGAGGCCCAAAAAGAACCAAAAAGGCCGTTAAAGAAGTTTCGCCTCTGCGGAGGCGACGAGGGCTTCGCGCCCTCCACCTGCGCCGCCTTTTGGAAAAGGCGGGCGAAAACTTTCGTCCTGTGGAAGTGATCCGTTAGGGTGAAGGTCGATCAAAAACTTTCGTGAGTTAGGTCGTCAAAACCGTTTACTCGTCCTCGGGTGAGCAATCCTTGATGCCCGTCATGCCGCCGACCGGCTTGAAGCCGTCAACCTCGCCGCGCTGGATCGCGCCGTAAATGCGGTAGCGAAGCCCCTTGTTCTTTCTGTCCAGCTCGTTGATCAGCTGGTGCATCTCCTCGCGCTGCGTGTTCTTATCTGCAGGGCAGGGGGATTCGATCACGGGCAGCTCCACCTTACGCGCAAAGTCCTTGACGTGTCTTTCGGGCATGTAGATCAAGGGGCGGATTACGCGGATTCCCACGCGCGAAAGGTCTGTCACCGGCTGGAAACAACCAATTCTGCCCTCAAAGAACAAATTGAGCATAAATGTGTCCACCACGTCGTCAAAGTGGTGGCCGAGCGCCACGGTCGTGCATCCGATCGACTTTGCGTAATTATTCAAAGCCCCTCTGCGCATTTTGGCGCAAAGTGCGCAAGGGTTGGATTCCTTGCGGATCTCAAAGATGACCTTGTAAATATCGGTGGGCACGATATGGTATTCCACATCCAGCTCGTCGCAAAGCTTCTGAATGCCCGAAAAATCCATGCCGCCCGAAAAGCCCATGTCCACCGTGACCGCAACCACCTGGAAGGGTACGGGATAAAAGCGACGCAGGTGTGCCAGCGCGCAAAGCAGGGTCAGCGAGTCCTTGCCCGCAGAAACGCCCACCGCGATCTTGTCGCCCGGGCGGATCATGTCGTAATCCGCAAGCGCGCGGCGCGTATAGCTCAATAAACGTTTTATATGCTCCATAAATCAGATTCACTCCAACTGCAATTTTGATAGATCTGCTCGGCGCGCTTACTCTGCGTGCCGTTTTCGCTTAATATGAGCGCAGGGGAGATGCGCAGACCGTGTGCTGCGCCCTTTTTGGCCTCTATGAGCACCATTGAGGGCTCAGTATTTGCGTCACTTTGCACAAAGCTCATGCGCTTGGGCTCAAGCTTGTGGCGGGAGAGCGATTCCATCAGCTCCGAGAGGCGATCGGGGCGCCATACCACGTAAAAGCTGCCGCCGTGCTTGAGCAGGCGCGCGGCTGCCGCACAAAAATCGTCCACGTCGCCCATGACCTCGTGGCGCGCAATATATTTGGCGTCCGATTCATTGCGTTTGCCCGCGTTCGTTTTCATATAAGGTGGGTTGGCGGTCACGATGCTCACCTCGCCACCCACGTGCGCGGGGGTCAGGTCGCGCAAATCGGCGCAGATCGGGATCAGCCTCTCTTGCATGCCGTTGATCTCTGCATTCCTGCCAATGATATCGGCAAAATCGGGCTGCACCTCCACGGCGTAAGCCTTGGCGTATTTGTTTCTTGTCAGGCAGAGCAGGGGAATGATGCCCGAGCCGCTGCCCAGATCCACCGCGCGTGCCGAGGCTGTGGGGCGAATGTAGGCAGAGAGCAAATAGGCGTCGGTGCCGTAGCGAAGACCGTCCGTGCGCTGGATCAGCTTGATCTGCTCGTTGACCTCGTCCAAGGTTTCGTTTGTACGTAACATAAAAAACTCCTCAAAAGCATAGGGGCTCGCATACGCGAACCCCTAACTCAAATATGCTATGTATTGTGTTCCTGGGGGCAATTATTCAGCCTCGGGAGCACCAACAGGGCATACGTCAGCGCAGCTGCCGCAACCGATGCAAGCATCAGCGTCGATCTCGTACTTGCCGTCGCCTTCCTTAATTGCGCTGGTGGGGCATTCCTCAGCACATGCGCCGCAGGAGATGCAATCGTCATTAATCTTGTAAGCCATGATAAATTCCTCCGTTTGAGTTTTTTTGATTGTACACATACATTTTATCACAAATGTACGGAAATGCAATAGCTTTTCGCAAAAAAATCAAAAAATTATTTGTGAAATTTATTCCTCGTCGTCCTCTTCGCCTCGGCGATTGGGTCTTGAGAGCACCTTGACCTGGTCGCGGTGAATAGAAATCGGCGCACCGTCGGTGTCCTTGAGCTTGACCTTGAGCAGTCCGCGCAGGGGCGAGGTCTCTACCACGGTGCCCACGCCGTCGGGGGTTTTGACCACGCTGTCCACGGGGGGAGTCAGCTTGATCTCCTCCGCGTAAGCCTCATGCTCGTAGCGCAAGCAGCACATCAGTCTGCCGCAAACGCCCGAGATCTTGCTGGAGTTGAGCGAGAGATTTTGCTCCTTGGCCATTTTGATGGATACCTGGCCGAAATCGGACAGGAAGGTTGCGCAGCAAAGCGGTCTGCCGCAAGCGCCCAGGCCTCCCATCAGCTTGGCCTCGTCACGGATGCCGATCTGGCGCAGCTCGATTCTGGTGCGGAATACGCTTGCCAGATCCTTGACCAGCTCGCGGAAGTCAACTCTGCCTGCGCTGGTAAAGTAGAAGAGCAGTTTGGAATTGTCAAAGGTGTATTGCGCCTCCACCAGCTTCATGTCAAGGCCGTGATGCGCGATCTTTTCACCGCAGATGCGGAAAGCCTCGGCCTCCTTGGCCTTGTTATCGCGATTGTGCTTTTGGTCCTCGGGAGTTGCGCGACGCATAACCTCCTTGAGCGGCTTGATGATCTCGCTGTCGCGCACCTTGCGGTTTGCCACCCAGACCACACCGTATTCGGGGCCGCGCGCGGTCTCCACGATCACGGGATCGCCCTTGGCAAACAAAATCGTGCCGGGAGCGAAATAATATACCTTGCCCTCTTCCTTGAATCGGACGCCAACCACCTCGGTCAGCTCCTCCTCGGGCGCGTAAATGGGCTCGGAGTGGGTAGGAACGGATTCCAGAATCGAGGCATCCGCCAAGGGAAGGGAGTCTTCCTTCGCGGGCACTTGCTGCGTGCGCTTGGTTTCCTGCACGAGCTGCTTGATCTCGGAAATCGAAATATCCGAGGGCATCTTGAGCTCGGCATCCTGCTGCACGGTTTCCTGCTGCAGCTTTTCCTTATCCCCGCGACCTCTGTTTCTGTGTCTGGAGCGCTTTTTTCCGCTGCCTTCGTTCTTTGCCTCAGGAGCGGGCTGCTGCTTGGGCTGATTTTGCGCGTTTTGCTTGGGCGCATTCTGTGCCTGCTTATTTGCTTGTGCGTTCTGCTTTTGTCCGTTTTGCTGGCCCTGCTTGCTCTGCTGGCCTTGCTTATTCTGGCGGTCGCCCTGCTTTTGTTCGGGCTGTACCTGCGCTTGTGCGTTTTCCTGCGCCTTTGCTTGCAGGCCCTGATCCTTTTGCTCGGGTTTTTTGTGCGGGCGACGGTGGTGCGGGCGGTGTCTGCCTCCGCTCTTGCCGGCACCTGCCTCGGGTGCTTTATTGTTTTGCTGGTTGTTTTCCATGTATATTACCTCTTGTGTGTTGTGTCAATTAAAGGATGCCTGCCGAGATCGCCATGTCGCAAATGGTAATGCGCACGTTGGCGTTGCGCAGGGAAATGCTGTCCAGTGCGTTTTCCACAGCCGTTAGCAGTCGCAAAAGCTCCTGCGTGCCAAAGCGCATGGCGTAAGCGTTGGCTTGCTCGCGGTCGGTAAAGAAGCAAAGGGGAACTGTGGCGGGATCGCATCTGCGCAGAGCGATCAGATCGCGCAGTGCGCGCACCAGCGTCTGCAGCTTGTACGTGACCTCGTCACGCTTAATCTCCGTTTTGCCCTCGTCCTTCTTGATTCCATACGCGATCAATGCGTTGAGCATACGCTCGCCCTTGGCGGGTGCGGCGTCAAGAAAATCCATCGCTGCCTGTCTTGCTGCTAAAATGGGTGCGCTCTCCTTGGGAGAAAGCAGATCCAGCGCGCGGCCAATGCTGCCCTCCGCGGCCATGAGCACCTGCTCCAGCGTCCCGACCGAAGCGGAAGTCTGACTGCTTGGTGCGTTTTGGCTGATGTAGCGGGAGATTGCCTCGGACTGCAGCGGTTGCAGTCTGTAAACGGGTGCACGGGAACGAATGGTCTCCAGCATATTGCCTGCGTCCTCGCAAAGCAAGAGAAACAGGACGTATGCAGGGGGCTCCTCCAAGGTCAGCAAAAGTGCGTTTTGCGCCTGGGTGTTCATGGTGTGCGCGTCCTCGATGATATAAACCTTGGTGTCCAGATCGTTGGGTGGGGTGAGCACGTCGGTACGCAAATGACGCACCACGTCCACGGTCATCTGCGCCTTGCCCTTTTCGCGGCTGACTAAGATGACGTCGGGGGATTTGCCCTCCAGGATTTTTTTGCAATTTTTACAGATGCCGCAGGGCAGGGGATGTGCGTCGCTGTTCTTGTTCTCGCAGCTTTGCGCGGCCGCGATCTGCATCGCCAGCGTGTGCTTTCCCATACCGTAACGTCCCTCTAAAATGTAGGCGTGCGAAAGTCTGTGCGTCATTATGTCGTTGCCGATACGCGCACGCAGGGCATCGTTGCCCCACAGGCGTGGTAACATCTGTTTCATCGCATACCTCCACACATAAAAATCCATTATCCAGTATAACAGATAATTATGATTTTGTCAAGCATTTTGAAAACGAGTTTGTGCCAAGAACGGGCGATCGCTGATCGCCCCTACGACTGTTTGCGTTGGAAGTTTGTGATTGCAAAATTTCAACACCTTCAATTGTAGGGGCGATCAGTGATCGCCCGTCTTTCAGCCGAAGAACTTATGAAGACAAAAACCCGCCACCGATTGCTCGGTGGCGGGCTGCTTTTGGTATTTGGGTTGTGTTACTTGCGTTTTCTTCTGACGCAGATCACGATGCCCGTAATAACGGTAGTAAGCGGCAGGATGACGATGCCCGTAGCGGCAATCAGAATCAGCCAAGCCCAGTGCATATCCAAGGAACCGCCAAGGTCGATGGCGGGAATCTCGGTGTAATCCGATACGTACGCCTGCGTGCCGCCCGCGTAGTCCACGGCAGCGTACAGGAATCCGTAATTATACTTGTAAAGCTGATCTGCGATCTGCTCGCTGTAGCTGTCTGCAAAGCCAAACCATACGATACCGCCTGTCTTGTCCGCCGTGGTCACGGTGGCAGATACGGCCATGTTGTAGGTGCCTGCGGTGGGATCGGTGGAAAGGTAGCCCTTGTCCGAGGTGGTGGCGATGGGCGTGACGCTCACGCCTGCGGTCTCGGTTACGGTAATGGGATGCGCGCCTGCGATCAGCATTTGATAATTGCGCGGATTCTTACTGTAGGATTCGTAGATCTGCTGGTAATACTGCGCGTATGCCTGATACATGGAGTTGCCGGTGGACTGATACTGTTCGGCAGCCGCCATATACATGGAATAGATCTCAAGCAGCATGGCGGTGTGAATGATCTCGTCGGCCGTGGCAGTAATTTCATGCTTGCTGTCGGGCAGCACGAACAGATAATCCTCCGGGTAGGTCTCGGCCTCGGTTTCTGTTTCTGTCTCGGTTTGATCCTCGGTCTGTGCCTCGGTTTCCTTTTCGGTCGCGCTTTCCTTGTTGCCTGCGTTGGGGTCATAGTGCAGGGAATCGTCCAGCACCAGCGCGTCGGTCGCACCAAGGCCGTAAGAGCTCATCAGCGACATCAGGTTGGAAAGCTTTGCAGCACCGGGGGTGGTGTTGAGGATCAGCGAGCCGCCGCCTGCAATAAAGTCGGCAATCAGCGCCTTTTCCTTTTCGGTGATATCGGTTTGGGGATCGTTGAGCACCAGTGTTACCGCGTTTTCGGGGATCTGACCGGTCGCGTCCAGATTGATCGAGAAATAGCGGATGCTCAGATCGTCCAAGTACACGGTGGTAAAAGTCTCGGGAAGTTCTGCTTCACCGTGGCCTGCCAGAATATAGGTGGTGGGAATCTGCTCGGTGGTCACGTAGTCCACAGAGGCGGTGATCATGGCATCCGCGTACCAGTAGCGGTTGTAGCCCTCTATGATCTCGGAATAGCCGGCGTAGAAATTGCTGATGCCATAATATTGTGCAATGGCCTGATCGGCATACGCGATGGCGGCCTCCTGGCCGTAGGTCTCCGCGTAATTCTCGGCCACGCTCATCCATGCGTTGATCAGAGTGACGAAATCGTTGTAGGAAAGCAGCACGTCGTCTGCGGGGAATGCGTATTTGAACAGCTCGTCAAAGGTAATGACGTCAAATCTCTCCTCGCTTTGCACGATCAGGCTGGAGCCGATCAGCTGGCCGGGATAGTATTGGGCAATAAATTCGGTATCGGTTACGTCCACGTACGCCACGGTCAGGCGATCGTTCAGTCGCGCGTACTTGTCCAGCATGACGCGGAACTTGGCGGCGTACTCGTAATCGTAGGTTTCCTCGGCGTCGAAGATATAGTAGATGGTCACGTCCTTATCCAGGGATTTGAACAGGGACTTGGATTTTGCGCTGATTGAAAAAGCGTCACTGGAGTCGGCCACGAAATTGGTCCACTCGCGGGGCAGAAGCCCCACGCCCACGTTGAGCAGCACGATGGCTGCCAGAATGGCGGCCGTGACGATCACAAGCCGCGTGCCCTTGACGGAGTGCTTGATTTTCTGATTGTTTTGTTCGTTCATATCAAGGCACCTCCATCAAGACTTCCAGCGTCTTCTCTCAAGCATCAGTACCGTCAAGTACACCGAGAAGAAGATAGCGGATGCAAAGAATAAAAGACCGCTTAAGCTGAACGCGCCCAGCGTCATAGAGGAAAAGGTTGCAAAGGCGGAAAGATAGGTCAGCACCTTGGCAAACAGGCCTGCAAACGCGTCGTTCCAAACGGCGAATGCTGCCGAGAGGGGGATGACGGTGGCAGCTGCCGCGATCATGCCCACAAGTGCACTTTCGGAAAGCAAGCCCGCTGCCAGCGCAAACAGGCCAAGCAGCACGATCAGCCCTGCAAAGGAGAGGATGGCTGCCTGCTCGGGGAACAGCGCGTCGATATACTGCGCGATGACCACCAGATAATCCATGCCGAACAGCACCAGCACGGCGGCAAAGCCACCGATGGCTGCGATGACCACGCTGTCGGTCAGCGAGGAGATCAGCATGCAAATCGCGATCAGCAAAGCACCAAGCAACAGATAAGAGATGCCCGCAACCAGCGAAGCACCCAGCGAACCAAGCAGCGCGGAGCCTTCCGAGAACAGGCGCAGAACAAGGCCGAACATGCTCAGTACCGCCACGGGAATGGCGAATACGGTCAACATGGCGAAATACTTGCCAAGCACGATGGATACAGGCTTGATGGGCAAGGAGAGCAAGAACATATCGGTTTTGTTGCGGCGTTCCTCGGCAAAGGAGCGCATGGTCAGCACGGGGATCAGGAAAATGGACATAAACGCCATATCCGAGAAGGTATAAGACATTTCGGCCGTGCCACCCAGCAGATTGTGTGTGGTGATATAAATTCCGATGACGCAAAGCGTAAAGGCTAAGTATATATAGCCGTACATGCTGCCAAAATAAGAGCGGAGCTCACGTTTGTAAATCGCATTCATTCCGTGTCACCTCCTGCATCGTTCTGCGTCGGGGCGGGCGCGTCCTCCTTGACGTTGCCAAGCATCTTCTCGCGACGCTTGCGCTCGCGCAGCGCGTGCTTGTCCTGCGTGCCCTCTGTTCTGTCGGTCAGCGAGAGGAAGACTTCCTCAAGGCTTGCGGTCATTTGCTGCGTGCTGATCACGGCGTAGCGGCGCTCGGCCAGGGCAAAGAACAAATCGTCGCGCAGATCAACGCCGCGCGGCAGCTTGATCTCAAGCTCAACCGTGCCGTCCGATTCCTTGAGCACGTTGACCTCGCGGATATTGGGATAGCCCGAAAGCACGTCCAGAATGCCGCTGCGATCTCCCTTGACGCTCATCTGCAGCACGGTTTCGTCGCCCGCGCGTGCTTCCAACGCTTCAAGCGTATCGTCGGCTACGATCTTACCGCGCGAGATAATGATGATGTGATCGCATACCTCGCTGATCTCGGCTAAGATATGGCTGGAGAGAATGACCGTTTTGGTCTGTCCCAGGCGGCGGATCAGCTCGCGGATCTCAATGATCTGCTGCGGGTCAAGGCCGACCGTGGGCTCGTCCAGAATAATGACGTCGGGGTTGCCCAGCATTGCCTGTGCAATGCCCACGCGCTGCTTATATCCCTTGGAAAGTCCCGAGATCAGTCGGTCTTTCATGTGCGTAATGCCCGTTTGCTCCATGACCTCGCTTACCTGCTTTTCGGCGCGCGCGGGCTTGACTCCCTTTGCCTCTGCCACGAAATGCAGATATTCGTAGGCGGTCATATCGGCGTAAAGCGGGGGAATTTCGGGCAGATAGCCAATCTGCTTTTTGGCCTCAAGCGGATCGTTGCAAATATCGTAGCCGTTGATCTGCACCGTGCCGGACGTGGCCGCAAGGCTACCCGCAATGATGTTCATGGTGGTGGATTTGCCCGCGCCGTTGGGACCCAAGAAGCCGTAAATTCTGCCGTTACGGATCTTGAAGCTGACGTTGTCAACCGCGGTATTCGCACCGTATTTTTTGGTAAGATTCTTTACCTCGATCAAAATCTGATCCTCCCATACGTGGATTTTCATACATATTACTATTATATCATAAATTCCCCAAGTGTCAAGAAAATGATGCGTTTTTGAACGTTTATTGAATCCTTGTTCACAAATAAGAAAAATATGTGCAATATCACCACAAACGTCCTTGAAATTTGTGCGATATTAAGAGGAAATCGACATTTCGCACATTGACATATTGACAAGACTGTGGTATAATTTAAGGTAGATTAAAAGAAAATTCACATACGTTTGTGCAAGATTGGGAGGTGACGACCGAAATGGTTTCAAAATACGGTGAGTTGGATCGGTATTTGTTCCATCAGGGCACGGCGGGATATGCCTATCATTATCTCGGTGCGCATCGGATGGATGACGGCTACGCGTTTCGCGTATGGGCTCCCAACGCGGACAGCGTCTGGGTCAGCGGCGATTTTAACGACTGGCAGCTGACCTGTCCGATGGAGCGTATTTCCGAGGCCGGGATCTGGGAGGCAAAGCTGCCGCCAAACGTGGTCCGGGCAGGGGATGCTTATAAATTCTGCATCGCCTCGGGGGATCGCCGTATCTGGAAGGCCGATCCGTACGCACGCTATTCCGAGCCTGCGCCCGGAACCAATTCGCGCATCTGGGAGGCAGAGCCTTACGCGTGGCAGGATGCTGCATGGATGCGCCGCCGCAGGCAGGTTGCCGAGCGGTATTATCAATCTCCCATGAATATTTACGAGATGCATCTCGGCTCGTGGCACAGACGTGAGGACGGCTCGTATCTCTCTTACCGCGAGATTGCGGATATGCTGGCGCCTTATCTTGTTGATATGGGGTACACCCACGTGGAGCTGATGCCCGTGATGGAGCATCCGTTTGACGGCTCTTGGGGCTATCAGGTCTGCGGATACTACAATCCCATGCCGCGCTACGGCACGCCGGACGATTTCCGCTATTTCGTGGACACCCTGCATACGCACGGTATCGGCGTACTGCTTGACTGGGTGCCCGCGCATTTTCCCAAGGATGCTTACGGTCTTTACGAATTTGACGGCAAGCCGCTTTACGAATATCAGGGCAAGGACCGCATGGAGAACCGCGGATGGGGCACGCGCTGCTTCGACGTGGGCAGGGAAGAGGTGCAATCCTTCTTAATCTCCAACGCGACCTATTGGGCAAAGGAATTCCATGCCGACGGCCTGCGCGTGGACGCTGTGACCAGTATGCTTTATCTGGATTACGACCGCGAGCCGGGCGAGTGGTTTCCCAACGTTCATGGCGACAACCGCAACTTGGAGGCCATCGCCTTTTTCAAAAAGCTCAACGCGCACATGCGCTGCGAGTGTCCCGGCGTGCTCATGATCGCCGAGGAATCCACCGCCTTCCCGCACGTCACGGGCGAGGATCGCGAGGGACTTGGCTTCCATCTCAAATGGAACATGGGCTGGATGAACGATACCTTATTCTATGCCGAAAAGGACCCCTTGTACCGCGCGTATCACCACGATAAGCTGACCTTTTCCTTGATGTTTGCCTTCAACGAGCATTTCGTGCTGCCCATCTCGCACGACGAGGTGGTGCACGGCAAAAAGTCGTTTATTGACAAAATGCCGGGCGATTACTGGAAAAAGTTTGCGGGTGCGAGACTGTTTGCGGCATATCAGATGCTGCATCCCGGCAAAAAGCTGACCTTTATGGGCAACGAAATCGGCCAGTTCCGCGAATGGGCGTATGCGGGCGAGATCGAGTGGTTCCTGCTTGACGAGTACGCCACGCACCGCAAGCATAAGGCCTTTATCAAGGCACTCAACGCGTTCTATCTTGTCGAGCCTGCGCTCTGGCAGGTGGACGACTCGTTTGACGGCTTCAAATGGATCGACGCGGACGACAAGGCTCGCAGCATTACCAGCTTCCGCCGCATTGATAAGAACGGCAGAGAGCTGATCGCGGTGCTCAACTATACGCCCGTGGCCTACGAGGACTTTTTGTTAGAGGTACCTGCGGACGGCACTTACGCTGAGGTCTTCAACACCGACGATACCGCTTTTGGCGGCAGCGGCGTGACCAATACGGGCGCGCAGTTCCGCTCGGAGCAGATTGGAGGCAAGCATGCCATCCGCCTGCGCGTACCGCCCTTGGGCGTGACGGTGCTGCGTTGCGTGCGCAAACGTGCGACGAGAAAGCCGAGCCGCACTTAACTTTCGTTATTTTTCACGGCAGAGCCGTAAAAGATAATCTATATTTTTCCGGCCTTGCCGGAGCATTCATAATTTTACGAAGGAGTGGTTTTTTATGTTCAAGAAAAAAGAATGTGTCGCAATGCTGCTCGCAGGCGGCCAGGGCTCGCGTCTGTACGCACTGACCACCAAGACAGCCAAACCCGCAGTTCCCTTCGGCGGTAAGTACCGCATCATCGATTTCCCTCTTTCCAACTGCGTCAATTCCGGAATTGATACGGTTGGCGTTCTGACGCAGTATCAGCCGCTCGTGCTCAACGAGTATATCGGTAACGGTCTGCCTTGGGATCTGGACCGCACATGGGGCGGTGTCAAGATCCTGCCTCCCTATCAGGGACAAAAGCGTGCCGACTGGTATAAGGGCACAGCAAACGCGATTTATCAGAATATGGAATTCGTCAACCGCTACGACGCGGAGTACGTGCTCATCCTTTCGGGTGACCATATCTACAAGATGGATTACGCCAAAATGCTTGAATACCATAAGCAAAAGGGTGCGGATTGCACCATTGCCGTTCTGGCAGTTCCCATGGAGGAGGCCAGCCGCTTTGGTATCATGAGCACCAACTCTGACGGCTCGATCTATAAGTTCTCGGAAAAGCCCAAGAATCCGGATTCCAATCTGGCAAGCATGGGCATTTACATATTCAATCGCAAAAAGCTTAACGATTATCTGACGGCCGACGAAAATACTCCCGGCTCGTCCAACGACTTCGGTAAGAACATTATCCCCAACATGCTGGCAGCAGGGGAGAAGATGTTTGCATATCCTTTTGAGGGCTATTGGAAGGACGTTGGAACCATCTCCTCGCTCTGGGAGGCCAACATGGATCTGCTGGGCGAGAAGCCCGAGCTCAATCTGGGCGATGAGTCCTGGAGAATTTTCGCGCGTCACCATGCGCTTGCTCCTCAGTTTGTGGGCAAGGATGCCGTTATTGAAAACTGTAACATCACCGAGGGCTGCGAGATCTACGGTACGGTCCGTAACTCTGTGGTCGGTGCGGGCGTCAAGATCGAAAAGGGCGCAGTCGTGACCGACAGCGTGCTGATGGGCGACGCCGTGATCGGCGAGGGCGCTGTGGTATCGTATTCCATCATTGATACCGGCGTGACCATCGGTAAGGGCGCCGTAATCGGCGAGGATAAGGCAACGGCAAAGGGAATTGCCGTGATTGGTGAGGATATTACCATCGAGGATGGTGCCCGCGTGGAAGCCGGCGCCATGATTCCCGAGGTTTAAGAGAGGGGGACGAAACAATGACTGCAGCAGGATTGATTTTTGCAAATACACACGATAAGAACATTGCCGAAATGACCAGATTGCGTACCATGGCGTCCGTGCCCTTTGGCGGCAGATACCGCCTGATCGACTTTGCACTCTCCAACATGGTCAACTCGGATATCACCAAGGTGGGCGTGATCACGCACTATAACTACCAGTCGCTGCTTGACCACATCGGCAACGGCAAGGACTGGGATCTGGCGCGCCGTTCGGGCGGCATTAAGATTCTGCCTCCCTATATTACCATGTTTGATACCACCACTCCGGGCGTCAACCGCTCCAGAATGGATGCGCTCAAGGGCGCGATCAACTTTATCAACCGTTGCTCCGAGGACTATATCGTCATGTCCGACTGTGACGTGATCTGCAATATTGACCTCAAGGCCGTTGTAGAGGCACACCAAAAGAGCGGCGCGGATCTGACCTTTGTGACCACTGTGATCGATGCAGGCACTCTGTCTGTGCAGGGAACCGTACCGGTGGTTGAGGTGGATGAGGGCGGCAGAGTCACCGATTTTGCCGAAATGCACCCCACCGAAGGACAGGTCACCATCAGCACCAATATCATGGTTGCCACCCGCACCTATCTGCAGAGCGTGGTGCAGGAAGCTGCATCCCACGGATATACCAGCTTTTTCAAGGACGTGATTGCCAAGTCTCTGCAGAGCGCAAACTACCGCGCGCACGCGTACGATGGCGTGTTTGCCAAGATCGGCTCGATGGAGGGCTACTTCGCTTGCTCCATGGCGCTGCTTGACGAAGAAACCCGTCGCGGCATCTGGGGCGTTCCCAACAGACCGATTCTGACCAAGGTTCGTAACTCGGCTCCCACCAAGTATTGCGGCGACGCCAAGATCGTCAATTCCGTGGTGGCAGACGGCTGCGTGATCGAGGGCACGGTGGAAAATTCCATTCTGTTCCGCGGCGTTAAGGTAGGCAAGGGAACCGTTGTCAAAAACTCGATTCTCATGCAGGATACCTACACGGGCGAGAACGTAACGCTCAATTGCGTCATTACCGACAAGAACGTCATGATCAAGGACGGCAGAACGCTTTCCGGCTGCGAGACCATGCCTTTCTACATCGGTAAGAACGGCGCAATCTGATGACGGAGGAAAACCATGAAAAAGATTTTATTTGTTGGAGCGGAGGCAATGCCGTTTGCCGCCACAGGTGGACTTGGTGACGTGCTTGGCTCGCTGCCTGCTGCCATTCGTAAGAAGGGCGGCAAGAACGTGGACGTGCGCGTGGTGCTCCCTTTGTACGGTGCCATGGGCAAGACCTGGAGAGATCAGCTTGAGCAGGTTGCCGAATTCCGCGTCAACCTTGCGTGGCGTAACCAGTATTGCGGCGTCAAGTCGCTCTGCAAGGACGGCGTGACCTTCTACTTTATCGACAACGAGTACTATTTCAACCGTCCCTCGCTGTACGGCAACTTTGACGACGGCGAGAGATACGCCTTCTTCTGCAAGTCGGTGCTGGAAATGATGCCGATAATCGACTGGTACCCCGACGTGCTGCACGCACACGACTGGCAGGCTGCTTTGTCGGTGGTGTACCTGAATACCAGATATCGCAATCAGCCCGCTTACGAGCACATGAAGAGCGTGTTTACCATTCATAATATTGAGTATCAGGGACAGTACGATATGTCGATTCTGGGCGACGTGTTTGAGCTTGGCGTGGAGCATACCGCGCTGATGCATTACGACGATTGCCTGAATCTGATGAAGGCTGCCATTGTGTGTGCCGATATGGTCACCACGGTCAGCCCCAGGTACGCAGAGGAGATCAAGACTGCAGAATATGCACACAGACTCAACTTCGTGCTGGAGCAGAACAGCCATAAGCTCATGGGCATTCTCAACGGCATTGACTACGATTATTACAATCCCGCCAAGGATACCGGCCTTGTTTCCACCTTTGATGCGCGCCGTCTTTCGGGCAAGGCAAAGGACAAGGAGGCTATGCAGGCAGAGGCAGGCTTACCCCTGCGTGCGGACGTGCCGGTACTGGCCGTCATTTCCCGTTTGGCAGCTCACAAGGGCCTTGATCTGATCAGCGAGATCGCTGACAGACTGGTTGCCGAAAACGACGTTCAGCTGATCGTGCTCGGTAAGGGCGAGGAGAGATTTGAACGCTTCTTCTCGGAGCTTGGCGAACGATATCCCGACAAGGTGGCAGCACTGCTGACCTACGACCGCGATCTTGCCAAGCGCATTTACGCGGCAACCGACATCTTCCTGATGCCCTCCAAGAGCGAGCCCTGCGGTCTCTCCCAGATGATCGCATCCCGCTACGGTGCAGTACCCGTGGTACGTGAGACCGGCGGACTTTACGATTCGATCAAGCCCTATTGGGAAAAGGACGGCGAGATGCTGGGCAACGGCTTTACCTTTGCAGGCTATACCGGTGCCGAGCTGTACGAGCGCACCTGCGCGGCAATCGATCTGTATCACCAGAGTGCCAAGTGGAAAAAGCTGGTTGCCAAGGTCATGCGCACCGACTTCTCCTGGAGCGCCTCGGCCGTCAAGTACATGGAGATGTACGACGAGCTGTAAAGCTTCATTTTGATACGATTTATACCCTAAGAAAGGATTCTTGAACCAATGATAGACAACAGACCCTCAGCGGCAAAGATCAGAGACGATCTGACCATTAAGCTTTCCCGTTATTTCGGTTGCACCCCCGCTGAAGCAACCACCGAACAGATGTATAAGGCAACCGCCATGACCGTCAGAGATATTCTGACAGAGAAGAGAGGCGACTTCAAAAAGCAGGTAAACAGACAGGGCTCCAAGCGCGTTTACTATATGTGCATGGAATTTCTGCTGGGCAGATCGCTCAAGACCAATCTGTGCAACCTGGGACTTGACAAGGAATACGCCAAGGCGCTGGGCGAGCTGGGCTTTGCTCTGGACGACCTGTATACCTGCGAGCCCGATGCAGGACTTGGCAACGGCGGTCTTGGCAGACTGGCTGCATGTTTTATGGATTCTCTTTCCTCGCTGGATTATCCCGCAACCGGATTTTCGATCTGCTATGAATACGGACTTTTCAAGCAGATGATCGTAGACGGCATTCAGGTAGAGCTGCCCGACGTATGGCTGCCCGGTGGCGAGGTATGGCTGGTGCCCAGAACCGACAGAACCTTCCACGTGCGCTTTGGCGGCCACGTCAGAGAGCTTTGGAAGGAAGGCCGCATGGAGGTCGTTTATGAAAACGCCGAGGAGGTCGAGGCCGTTCCTTACGACATGATGATCTCGGGTGCTGACAGCGCAGCTGTCAGCCAGCTCAGACTGTGGCGCGCGCGCGACGTCAAGAACTTCAATATGGGCTTGTTTACGCAGGGTCAGTATGCAAGAGCTATGCAGGAAAACACTCAGGCAGAAACCATTTCCAAGGTGCTGTATCCTTCGGATAACCACACCGAGGGCAAGCTGCTCCGTCTGACGCAGCAGTATTTCCTGGTGTCCGCATCCTGCCAGAGCATCATCCGCGACCACATGGCCGTGTACGGTACGCTGTCCAATCTGCCCGATAAGGTGGCCATTCATATCAACGATACTCACCCCGCACTCTGCATTCCCGAGCTGATGAGAATTCTGGTGGACGAGTATTTCTTCCCCTGGGAGCAGGCGTGGGATATGGTCAAGAGAATCTGCTCTTACACCAACCATACGGTCATGCCCGAGGCTCTTGAGACCTGGAACGAGGATCTGTTCCGCCTCAAGCTGCCCAGAATTTACACCATTATCAAGGAGATCAGCGAGCGCTTCTGCCGCGAGGCGTGGAACGTATTCCCGGGTAACTGGCAGCGCATTTCCAAAATGAGCATCGTGGGCTACGGTCAGGTCAGAATGGCAAATCTCTGCGTGGTCGGCAGCCACAGCGTCAACGGCGTATCCAAGCTGCACTCGGGCATTCTGACCGAGAGCGTGTTCAAGGATTTCTACAAGATGTACCCCGAGAAGTTCCTCAACGTTACCAACGGTATTGCGCACCGCCGCTGGCTGTGCTATTCCAACCCACAGCTTGCAGGCTTGCTTGACGAGTGCATCGGCACGGGCTACCGTCATAATCCCGAGGAGCTTGCCGAGTTTGCCAAGTTTGCAGACGATGCAGCCGTCGTACAGCGCGTGCGTGATATCAAGCACGCCAATAAGGTAGCGTTTGCACAGCACCTGTACCGAAAGACCGGACAGAAGCTGGATACGCACAGCATTTACGACGTGCAGATCAAGAGATTGCACGAGTACAAGCGTCAGCTGCTCAACGCGCTCAATATCATTGGGCTTTATCTGGAGCTGCGCGAGAATCCCGACCTGGAAATAACGCCCCAGACCTATATCTTCGGCGCAAAGGCGGCTCCCGGCTATCAGATGGCAAAGCGCATCATTCAGCTGCTTTGCATGATCAGCAAGGATATTGAAAAGAACCCCAAGATCAAACAGAAGCTCAACGTGGTATTCCTTGAGAACTATGACGTCAGCACGGCAGAGATCCTGATTCCTTCCGCGGATATCAGTGAGCAGATCTCGCTGGCAGGCAAAGAGGCCAGCGGTACCGGCTGCATGAAGCTGATGATCAACGGTGCTCTGACCATCGGTACGCTTGACGGCGCAAACATTGAGATGCTGGACGCTGTGGGCGAGGACAACATGTATATCTTCGGCCTGACTGCGGCTGAGGTTGAGCAGCTCTGGCTGCGCGGCTACCGCTCTGCCGAGTTCTATGCCAACAACAAGCGTCTGGAGAAGATCGTCAACTTCCTGTCCGTCGGCTTTGCGGGCGAATCCTTTGCGGACGTTGCAACCTATCTGCTGACCGGTCAGGGCGTGGCCGACCCCTTCATGTGCCTTGCCGACTTTGAGTCTTACCGCCTGACTCATCAGCAGGCAATCAACGACTACGCGAACCGCGCCGAGTGGTCTCGCCGCTCTCTGCTTAACACCGCGGCTTGCGGCTACTTCGCAGCAGACCGCTCGATCAAGGAATATGCCGAGAATATCTGGCATATCCAGCCCCTGAAGTAATTTATTTCGTCAAATCGGGGCTGTCGCCCAAAAACGGCAGCCCCGCGACCTTGTTTCCCGGAGGCAATTATGCAATCAAACGGTGTCAGAATACATAAATATTGCAACGGCGAGGACGTCACGCGCAAAAGTGCTTTTGCGTATGGAGACGTCCTTGAGGTGTTTTTGCACGTCCCTCATACTCTGGGGGCAAGCGGCGTGGTGCTCAGAGGCAACCGCGACGGCTGCGGGGATTGCGACGTACCCATGGCAGTTTACACCAAGACCGACACCGACACGGTATACAGCCTTGCGCTCAATACCAAGGAGCTGTGCTGCCAAGAGCAGCAGAGCGGACTTTTTTATTACGAATTCTTGTTTCTCAAGGGCTTTGACACCATGTTTACCGAGAGCATCAACAACGTGGACTTTTATCTGTCGCGCTGCTCCGGTGCAAGATTTCGTCTTTTGATTTTTGAAAATACCTATCACACCCCGTCCTGGTTTGGCAAGGGCGTGATGTATCATATTTTTGTGGATCGCTTCTGCCGCGGGCAGGGCCCCGTGGGCACGCGCGACGATGCCGAGATCAATCCCGATTGGGAAAACGGCATTCCGCAGTATGCGCCTTATCCGGGCGCACCCGTTTCCAACAACGTCTTTTTCGGTGGCAACCTTTGGGGTGTGGCCGAAAAGCTGGACTATCTGGAGTCCTTGGGCGTCAAGGTGATTTACTTAAGCCCAATCTTCAAAGCGTATTCCAATCACAAATACGACACGGGCGACTATGAGCAGGTCGATCCCGCGTTTGGCGGTGAGGCTGCGTTTGAGCACCTTTTGGCAAAGGCGCGCGAGAAGGGCATGCGCGTGATTTTGGACGGCGTGTTCAATCACACGGGTGACGACAGCCGCTATTTCAACCGCTACGGCAAATACGAGGGACTGGGTGCGTATCAGTCGCCCACCTCGCCGTATGCCGAGTGGTACGGCTTCCGCTCTTACCCTGACGAGTACGATTCCTGGTGGGGCATTCCGATCCTGCCAAGACTCAATCATACCAATGAGTCCTGCCGCAAGTATTTCACGGGCGAGCAGGGAATTGCGCGCAAGTACGTCAAGATGGGCATTGGCGGCTGGCGACTGGACGTGGCGGACGAGCTGTCTGACGATTTTCTGGACGAATTCCGCGCGGCGGTCAAGGACGAGAGTAACGGCGAGTGCGTGGTCATCGGTGAGGTGTGGGAAAACGCCGCTGATAAGATCGCGTATTCCAAGCGCCGCAGATATCTGTCGGGCAAGCAGCTTGACAGCGTCATGAATTATCCCGTGCGCAACGGTATTTTGGATTTTATCCGCTATCGCGATGCCGAGGGGCTTTACCACGTGCTGACCGAGCTGTATTCCTCGTATCCTGAACAGGTTTGCCACGCGCTGATGAATCTGGTGGGCACGCACGATACCGAGCGCATCATCACCATGCTTGGCAGCACTGAGGAGGATCTGGACAAGAGCAACGACGGCCTTGCCGTTTACCGTCTGAACCCCGAAAAGCGCGCCGAGGCCATGAAGCTTGTCAAAATCGCGGCTGCCTTGCAGTATACCGTATTTGGCATTCCTTCCTTGTATTACGGCGACGAGCTGGGGTTGGAGGGCGCAAGAGATCCCTTCTGCCGCATGCCCATGCCGTGGCATGAGATGAGCGATCCCGTGCGTGCAGAGCTGTTGGCCTACTATCAGAAGTTGGGCGAGCTGCGCGCCACGCATCCCGCGCTGGACGGCGGTGCGTTTGAAATTCTGTATCACGACGAGTCCTGCATTGCCTTTGCAAGACGTGCCGAGGGCAGGGAGATCGTGGTAGCTGCCAGCCGACACGGACAGGCGGTTACGTTGCCCATTGACGGTGAATTTGCGGATTTGCTCTGCGGCACGCGTGGCAGCGGTGTGTTGCGCATAGAGCCTGACAGCGTGCTGATTCTGGAGAGACTCGGAGGGCAGAGCGTATGACCTTTGTTCGAGCGCAAAGATATTTGATGGAGAACGCACAATCAGCAAGCGCCGAGCAGTTTTTCGCGCTTTGTATGCGACTTGGCCGAATTCATACGGGAATTCGCAAGGTGTGCGTCAGCAATAACGTGGACGGTGCATGCCGTGCTGCGTATTTAGAGAGCATTTTGCTCTGCGCGGGCTATCGCGTGGGCAGAATGAGCATGCAGGAGACCGAGGGCTTGCGCAGCCGTATCCGCTTGGACGGCCAGCCCATTTCCCATAAGCTGGTCTGCGAGCTTACCGAGCAGATCATGCAGGGCATTGACGGCTTGCGTAAGGAGATTGGCGAGAATGCCCTCAAGGGATTTGATAGCGAGCAGAAAATCTGCGCGCTTGCCATGCTGGCATTTTGCTGCCATGGCTGTGACGTGATCATATTTGAGGCTGCGCGCGACCATGCAAGCGATCCCATGTCGGTTGCTGCACCTTATTCGCTGGTCATGCCGTGCGGATTTGGCATCAAGGATACCGCTCAGGCCAAAAAGCAGGCGCACGATGCTTGCCTTGCCATCAAACGCGGCACGCGCGAGGTGATCACGGGCTTTACGGGCGGTGAGGTGTATAATCTGATCTCACAGGCTTGTGCTGCTGCGGGTAGCAGATTGACCGTGCCTGCCAAGAGCGAGGCTGTGGTTAAGGAAAGCTCGCTTGCAAAAATGGAGTTTGCCTATCGAGGAAAAGGGCCTTATCGCCTGCATTCCTCGTATAGCGTGCAGTTTGAAGCGGCACTTGCCGCAATTGAAGCATGCTTTGCTTTGCGCCGTGACGGCGTCAGACTTCCGGGAGCAGCCATTGCATCCGGACTGCAAAAGGCCGAGGTGCCCTTGTGCTTTGACGTATTGACCGTGCGCCCGGGCGTGATTGTCAGCGTGGCAAGCTCTGCCGAGGACGTGCGCGCGTTGCTTTGTGCGCTGCACCAAAAGCAAACCAGCTTTGGTGGTCGCGTGGTGCTGTGCGTGCAGCAAAATCCCGATAAGCTGCTTGCGGCTTTTGAAAAGGAGTTTTCGGGCGAGGATGCTTACGCGGTTGAAGAGATCATTTACGTAGGGCAGGGCGAGCTTTTGCACGAGTCCTTACCTGTGACCGCGTGCGCCACTGCCAAGCGCGCGGCAAAGCGTATCCTGTCGCATACCGATCCCGAAGTGACCGTGCTGTGCACGGGCACCCCGGCATTTGCCCACGGCATCAAGCAAGCGGTGAACGACGCGCTGATCGGACTGAGTTAATGCAAAATGAAGAATTCGGAATTCAGAATTCAGAATTCAGAATGATGGTTGAAAGCCCTTGTAACGCAAGGGCTTTCTTCATGATGTTTTTTCCGTTTTGTTGAGGTTGCCTTTTATTGCATCCGTAGGGGAGGGGCTTGCTCCTCCTTCGCCAAGATAATGAAGAAAGCAAAGAGAAGCCCCGTCAAGGCGGGGCGAGAGATTATTGCTGCAATTTAGACACCCATTCATTCCAACGAGGATCGGATTGGATTTCGTCCTTAACCAAGGAGTATTCTTGTACGGACCACCAAGGCCAATCTTCCGCAAGACTGATTGCTTCGGTGTGAGGATGGGTTTTATCGAAACGCCATTCGTCCATATCGATCTTTACCAATTTCAAAAGCGGTGCAGTATATGCAGCCTCGGATTTGGTACAAAGCTCTTCAAACGCCTTGAAATGCTGCAGCGATTTATCTAATGCTTCAAACGCATTATCATACTTGCCGTCGAGCCAAAGATAGAGTGAAAGCAGAGTGTACATTCGTGCAATATACGAATTGTAAATTCCGTAATTACCATCGGTACACACATGGTCAAACAGCGCGATTGCCGATCTTATGCTTTGCACCTTTTCATAAGGTGTCATGTTCTGGTCGTAGGACAGCATCGTTCCGATGATAGATTCCGAACTTGCACAGATCAGCTTTAATAATGCTTCGCCACAAGCTTCAGCACGACGTTTTCCGTCAAAGGCATTTCTGCGCAGACATTCATACGATCCGTAGATTGTCGGTGCGGATTCGATTGCGGCAAGAGCTCGTTCGTGTTCACCCATATTAAGATAAAGCTGGGTGAGATTCCTTAACGCGTTATGGCGCATTTCGCCTACTTCGAGAGTTTTAAGGAGCTTTTCATAAATCACGATAGCTTCCTTCCACTCTGCATATTCGCGGTGTCTTTCGATATCGTAAACATCGTAACCTTCAGCGTCGATAAGATGGTATTCTCCGTATCGAACGTAGCCTGCGTTGAAAAGCACTTCGGCAAGAGAGAGCATGATTCTTTCGTTGGCGGGAAATTCGATCATCGCTTGCCTTGCAAGAGCAAGACATTCATCAATATTAATATCGACACCGTTGTTCCGACTGTTCATTTCTTTAATTTGTTTCACGAGCGCGTCTATCTTCTTATCGCGGTTATTCTCATATCCGAAAAGTTCATCAATGGTAACTCCGAAATAGTTTGCAATAGCAGGAACCATTTCCATATCGGGATAGCCGCCGTTTGCCTCCCATCTGGAAACTGCTTGTGATGTCACACCGATCGCTTCAGCGAGCGCTTCTTGTGTGCGTCCGTCTCGCCGACGCAATTCACGTATCTTTTGTCCTAAATCAAGTTGCATAAAAGCACCTCCTAAATTCATTTCACCGGTGTGATTTTATTATATCACAGATTTTCGGAAAAGCAATTATCAATTCGTTGTTTCAAATCCAAGGGAGCCTTGGATCACCGTGGGGGAGGGGCTTGCTCCTCCCGCGTTGGCCAAAAAGACAAGAAAAACACCGCCCGAGGGCGGTGTTTTTCGTTATGTGAATCAATACTTATGCAAAAACTTGTTGAGTTCGGCTGCGATGGTGGCGTCGTCGACCAGCTTCTTCATAAAGTAGATGCGACCTTCGGGGTCGGGGATGGTGCGAGTGGCGTCGGGTGTGCCTGTGCCCGCATCGTAGAATTCCAGGCGGCAGGGCTCCAGCAGGGAATAGAACTCGCCCTCGCCAAGCACGGCAAACTGCACGGCGGTCAGGTCGTAGCTGCTGTTCCAGCATCTGCCGTCGGTCCACAGTCTGTAGGACTCATAGAGCGGGTTTTCGGGCTGCGGCTTGTCTGCGTCAAAGCCTGTAATGATCTGCCAGCCGATGTGGAAATCGGAGAGGAACATAGTAGTCGGCCAGTTGGTAAATACGTTCTCGGCAGCCTTGTAGTCATTGAGAACGTTGCATTCTCTTCCTTCGGGCAGAATGGCTGCCATGGAAACCAGCGCGTTGACCTTAGCTTTGATCAGCTCTTTACCGGAAAGGGGAGAGAATTCGTCGGGCTCGGAATCAAGCAGCGCGGAGAGCGTATTGAGCATACCGATCACGATGATCACCACACCGTCGTCGGGCGCATTGGCAAGCGTTCTGCGGTAGAATTCTACCGAGGGAGCTACGGCAAGCGTGCCGTTCGCATACTTTTCGGAGAAGCGCTGTGCAATCTCGTCGGTATATTTGTGGCAGCTTTCGTCATCCATAAAGCCGGGCTGAGCCCATTGGCCAAGATTCTCGACAGGGTAGCCGCAGTAGCGGGCAACAGCGTCGATCGTGCCCATACCAGAGCGGTTGGACGTGCAGTTGCAAACGCCCAGAATGTCAAAATCATACTGCTTTGCGTAATCGATCAGCGTAACAAGCGCGCCGACGTCGTCGCAGTCGGGACCCATATCGGTGTCCAGAATGACCGCCTTTTTTGTCAGAGACAGGGGATTGTAAACAGTGCTCATAAGTAGCCTCCCGATGAAAATTTTTCTGATTTGATTATACCGCAATTCGGCGTCTTTGTCAAGGCTTGGGGGGAGATAAAAAAAGATGCCCTCATGGGCGTGCAAAATTAGCGGGATGAGAATAAAAAATGGGCTGCTTCATTTGAAGTCGGAGGCCAAGCGGTCTTAGGAAGACAACCACCTATCCCAACTCCTTGGCTCACAGAACGACATGGCTACGATCCGACTTTGGGGGGAGATAAAAAAAGATGCCCTCATGGGCGTGCAAAATTAGCGGGATGAGAATAAAAAATGGGCTGCTTCATTTG